>SLLP01000131.1 GCA_007133995.1 Balneolales bacterium | reverse complement strand
CCGCAAGCACCTCTTCGGCGCGATCCTCCCCTTTCCCATATACGATTTTGATATGAGAAACATGCACCCGGGCTCCGGAGCGGCGTCCCTGCTCGATCAATTCGCGGATGGCCTCCTCCACCAGGTCATCATCCTCGCTGCGGATGTGGCTCATCACAAGCCCGCCGTATTGTGCCACCGGTCGAGCGATTGCTGTGAGTTCCACGATATCGGAGTGATATCCGGGGTTGTACTCGAGCCCTGTGGACAGGCCGAATGAGCCGTCCCGCATGGCATCACCGATGATCTTCTGCATATGCCTCAGTATCCCGGGCTGCAATCCGGTTAGTGGGGGCGCATCAACTCTGTTGCGCACAGTCCCGTGTCCGATGAAGTGAAGGATGTTCACGCCGGTACCGACAGAATCCACCCGGTCCATCCATTCCGCAACACTCGCGGATTCGGGACTGCGTCCATCCTGACCCAGTGTTATGGTGGTGACACCCATGTGCAGGAAATTGTCAAATTCCGGGTTGGAAAGCGGGTCTCCGTGGGAATGGGCATCAATAAAACCCGGTGCTACCACTCTGCCATCTGCATCAATGCGAAACAAATCGGTACCATCTCCATCAGAATCCGGGGTTTCGCTCCGGCCGTATTCACTGCCCCTCTCTTCATCATCGTAATGGATTGCGGCGATCCGTCCATTCTCGAGCAACAGGCTGCCCATGGCTGGTTTATTACCGCTGCCATCGACGATAAGTGCGTTGACAATCAAAACCGGCCGGGCATCGGTAAGCAGCGGATCAGCATCGGTCAGTCGGTCAGCACGGTTTCCGGGTGTTTCAGCGGGACCGCATCCAAAAGAATGCAAAAGAATCAGTGTTAAAATGGATGCAAAACTGACATGTCGTAAATTCATGATCAGATTATTTTTTAATGAATGAGGATGGGGACGGGTTTCCTTGTTTGCCAGAGCCCTGATGCCTATGTTCAGTAGACCGGAGCTGTCTTAGTCATCAATTTAACAAAAGAAATGACATCCCGATACGTTACAACTTACTCAAAGTATTATCTGGAATTCAAAGTATTATCTGAAAAAAACCTCAAACAAAAATATGGTGGTTATATGTCAATATTACATAGATTCCGCATACCCGTCATTTTTGCACTTGTACTGCTTGTAATTGCCGGATGTAACGACAGAACTGTCGAAGATTTAGATGACAGAACAGCCGAAGACTTAATTGGTGAGCCCGGTATGCTGCAGGGCAAAAATGTGGCGTTTCTCATCACCGAAGGCTTTCATGATGGTGAAACCATGTTCCCGATGGGGTATCTTGTCAACCATGGCGCCAATGTCACCGTGATTGGTGTTGAACGGGGAGAATACACCGCATACAACAGCGATGTCACTGCTCAGGTAAGACGCACTGTGAACGAAGTTTCCCCTGCCGATTTTGATGCATTGGTCATTCCGGGCGGACGCTCTCCCGCCAACCTCAGGGAGCATGACGATGTCATTGCCTTTGTTCGCGATTTTGTCGGTACCGATAAGCCAACCGCTGCCATCTGTCACGGTCCGCAGGTGCTGGTTACGGCCGGTGTTATATCCGGACGCACACTGACCGGCGTCAGTGGTATCAAGGATGAGATCACCGGTGCCGGAGCACAATTCGAGGATGTTGAGGTGATGGTGGATGGCAATATCATTACATCCCGCACACCACCCGATCTTCCGGCATTCAGCAGGCAGATTGGGCACTCGCTGATGGACTGAAGCGACACGCCATGAGCAGTATCTGAAAAACCGGAATGGAGATCGAGACCGGGCATGTTGAACCGGACAGATTGAAGCGGTCTTACTGGAATGGTGGCCCGGCTATTCCAGCGGTGTCAGTGCCTGTGTTTCCTCAAAAAACAGGAAAGCGTTGTAGCGAAGTGGCATGACGGTCTGTACATAGTTCTGTGTGGCATCCCTTTCGGGATGATATACCACGCCGACGGCACGGTTACCACGGGGCTGAAGTAGCGGCTGGTGCTCTTCGGGATCATCAAAGAGCATCAGCATGGGTGACATCCCGGTCTGATGCATCAGGTGCTCGTAGCTTCCCGGTATCGCTTCGGGCACCTGCATCAGCTCCATGGACCCTTCCCACTGGCGCGCAGCAAGTACCTCGCCCTTGTAGGTGCCCAGGCCAATGGAATAAACCTGGTCTTCGCCCATTTCTTCACGTGTGATCTGGCCGATGTTCTTCATACCGGCATTCCGCATATCGGTAGCACGGGCATCTCCGATATGGGTATTGTGCGCCCAGACGATGCCCCGGGCATCATCACCGTACCATTCCAGCAGGTTACGTGCGGCATCGTAAAAATGCTCGACACGATGGTTCCACGATTCGGGGCCGCGGGTCAGGTTGCCTCTTATGTGGCGCTCTGCATGGATAACCATGCGGGATCCCTGCCAGGCGCGTACAAATTGCACCGAGTCGTCAGCCATCCAGGCTTCTCTGTTGTCCTCCAGCAGCTGATGAACAGCCTCTATATCCTCCCCGCAATGATCCCGGGTCCGGTGGACCATCTGCAGGTATGCCTGCATGTCACGATGACGGGTAAAACACCTGTAGTTATTGCGGGCCGTTCGGGCGGCCGAGGGGTCGCGCTGATCGATAAACGTGACCACATCATCAATTCCCTCCTCGTATGCGTAAATATCCATGCCGTAGAATCCGGCACGTTTCGGCTCCGGCAGCTCCTCATTATGCGTATGCATCCAGCGGATCAGCTCCTTGACTTCACGATTACCCCACATCCATTGCGGCCACCGGGTAAAATGGCGCATGGCTTCGCGGGTTTCCACCCGGGGTTCTTCCAGATGTTTGACATGCTTGTTCACCCGGAACGCCAGCGGCCAGTCTCCCTCGACAATCACAAAATCGAACCCGTGCTCCTCGATAAGCCGGCGACTTATGTCAGCCCGCCAGGTGTAATATTCTGAAGTTCCGTGCGATGCTTCCCCAAGAAGTACCAGTCTGCGCCCGGCAGCCCGCTCCAGCAGCGGGTCCAGGTCAGCCGCTTCCGACAATTCAATGCCCATCTCTTTGAGATGCGAAACTGCGGCTTCGTCATCACCATTCCCGAATCCGTTCGAAGCAAATGTAAGAGTCGGTCCACAGAGACCAGAAATTGCAAACAGGCCTGCGAGCCAAAAGAAAAACAAGTGCATTCTGCGACCATGCTTGTACTTGTCGGAAGCATGCACAAGGCGAACAACATTCCGCCAATTTCGATTGCCATGCATCAGGCCTGAAAGAAAGGAAATATCAACCATCACATACGATTTTTTTATTTGAGACGAGACTGCCCGTCTTCATATTCAACATTCACCTGAATGATACTAAATTCAGTTGCAATACTCATATTTGTGTTCACATTTAAACAAAATATACTTGTTGATTATCCTCTGCGGCAGGTAAGAATCCGCACATCTTATTAAGGTGCAGAAGGTAGTATTGACACACCGTTTTGGTTGTCTGAGAAATGGGAAGAAAAAAATTTGCATTTATATGGGATATTTGTATATTTCAAATGCGCTCAAGTAGCGTCTCTCTTGATGAATAGTTTAGGGCGATACACCTGATACGTGTGTCGCCCTATTTTTTTATCTGCCACTCCGGACAGTAGAAATCCTGCCAAGAGACATACCGGGCCAGCTTTATGTCAGCGTTCCGCACATCCTGCGGTTTTTTCCAGTAGCAAACCTGGCCTGAACAACTTGAAAATTGGATTATACTGTAACTTTTCCTTTTATACTGCGTAAAGCGGAGACCTGTTAAAGTACAGGTTCGGCTCTCTTTTTCTTACATTGTGTCTGACGTAGCAGTCATCCACTGATAAATAAAGCCTAAAACAAATCATTATGAGCAAGTTCGAGATCCGAAAACGGTCCAAGTCAGAGGTGACCATCCTGGATATATACGGAGAGCTGGATGCGCATACGGCGCCCATACTCGAAAAGGAATTGCAACAACTTATAGAAAACAAATTCGTACACATTGTAGTAAACGGGTCAGGACTGGAGTACATCTCCAGTGCAGGTCTGGGCGTATTCATGGCCTATATCGAGGATATACGCTCGCAGGACGGCGATATCAAAATCTCCAGTCTGAAACCAAAAGTATTTAATGTGTTCGACCTGCTGGGTTTTCCGACACTTTACGATATCGTTGAAAACGAAGAAAAAGCAGTAGATCGATTCAAATAATATTATCCATTAACAGACTTGTGAACGGCCTTGCCATCCATTAAGGAACATACCCTGCACATCAGTGCTTCCACCAACGAGCTGGAGCGGATCCGACATTTTGTCGCGGATCACGCCGGCAGGTTCGGGTTTGGCGAGGACGACATCAACGACATCATACTGGCTGTGGACGAGGCCTGCACCAACATCATCAAGCACGCCTACGAATGGAAATCCGGCAAGCCCATCCACATTCAGCTGGCCATGCGCAGAAATGAAATGCTTGTTTCCATCATCGACGAAGGCAAATCGTTCGATCCCGACAGCTACAAAGTGCCATCCATGCAGGATCAGCTGAATCAGAAAAAAAGAAGTGGATACGGTATCCTGCTGATTCGTAAATTGATGGATCACGTGGAGTACCGGAAACGGAATTCACGCAATGAAATACGGATGACCAAAAAACGCTGATCTGCCGTGTCCTTATCGAACGCAACTGACGACGAAAAGAAGAGCCGGTTCGGTCTGCGGACACTTCTCGACACCAGTCGTCTGCTCATCGAATCGCACGACGTTGATTTTGTACTGAACAACCTGCTGCTCATCTCCATGGGCAAGCTGATGGTCAACCGCGCGGCCATACTCTGGTTTCATCCGAAAAAAAACACGTATTCGGTGCTTAAATCCAAGGGGCGCCACACCCTTTCCGCCGAAGTAACCATCAGGCGTGATCTTTTCAAAAAACAGAGTACGGCATTATGTGCTGAACATCAGGAGCTGGATCATGTCTGCAAACATGGCTTCGAAATGCTTATTGCCATTCAGAACAGCGAACGGCATTTCGGATTCCTGGCGCTCGGACCCAAAATGGACGGAACGGAACCAGGCAGTGAAGAAATTGAGGTCCTCGAAAGTCTCGTTTTCATGTCAGGAATCGCAATTTCCAACTCCGAACTCGTCAGCGAGCTGCGCGCTACCAACCGCAAGCTGGATTACAAAATCCAGGAGCTTTTCACACTTTTCGATCTCAGCAAATCATTCAACGCCTCGATCGACCGTGAGGAGATCAAACGCATCTTCAAATTCACCCTGCTCGGACAGCTGTTTGTCCGGCGGTTTTTCCTGATCATTCAACGCCGTGGCGAGCCGCACCTGGTCTCACAGAACGGACTGGGAACGACGCCCGATCGGCAGCAGATGCAAGACCTCTTCGCCGTGGAGCGGAATATTGTGATGGTGGATGATGATATTCGCAAAAAGCACCCGTTTCTCGAACAGGTCCAGATCCATCTGCTCCTGAAGCTCAACAGTGACGGGCAGGAGCCCGCCGTAATCGGACTCGGCAAGCGGGCCAATGGCGTGGATTTCGAGCAGACCGATCTCAATTTTCTCATCTCGCTCGGCAATCTGGCGCTGATGTCCATCCAGAAAACGTACCTGCTTGAAGACCAGATCGAGAAGGAACGGATGGAGGAGGAGCTTTCAATTGCGCGTTCCATCCAGAAACGACTATTCCCGGATAATACACCGGAAGTGCCGAATCTTCAGATCGCCGCAACCAACATCCCCTCTTACCAGGTCGGCGGCGACTATTACGACCTGATCCGCGACGATGATCAGAATCTGACCATGGCCATTGCCGACGTCACCGGCAAGGGGGTTCCGGCTTCACTGCTCATGGCCAATCTTCAGTCGGTACTGCATGTCCTGCAGCCGTTCGATATCAGCCTGGTGGATGCGACCGGGCAGATCAATTCACTCATCTACCAGAATACGCCCAGCGACAAGTTTATCAGTTTTTTCTGGGCGCGGTTCTTCCATCACAACCGGACGTTGCGTTTTGTAAATGCCGGACACAATCCCCCCTTGTTGTTTCGCAAGGGAAGTGAACCCCGCAAGTTATCGGATGGAGGGATTCTTCTCGGTGCCATGCCGACGCTCATGCCGTACAAGGAGATGGTGGTGCAGCTTCAGAAGGATGATATCATCGTCATGTATACCGATGGTGTGACCGAAGCGATGAACAGCGAGGAGGAAGAATTTGATGAACCCCGGCTGATTTCATGCGTTGAGAGCAGGATGGATCAGCTTCCCGAAGAGATCATGGAAGATATTATCTCGGAGGTTACCACGTATTGCGACAATCATTTCACAGACGATCTGACCCTCATCGTCTGCAAGGTCTGTTAACGGTTCAGATGTGCTATCAAGTGCTATCGACTTGTAACTACATTATCCATGCTGCGTTGCTGGAAGTGATCGGCCAGTTCCGAAATGGCATGGTACCGTCGGTACCGATTCAGGATGTCCTCGACATAGTTGACCGTTTCAATACCTCTCTTGAAACCATAGCGGGCATGCTGATAGTATTTGCGGTGCATCAGTTTAAGCAGGGCATCGGCAATATGCTCCCATTCATCCGGATCATTGCCCAGTTGCGAGGCGAGAATGCGCGCATCGGCAACGTGACCCATACCGACATTATAATTCGCCAGCGCCATCGAATAGCGGTTCAGCGAATCAAGATGCGAATACCGGTTGAGGTGCTTGTCCAGGTAGCGAACGCCCTCCCTGATATTGATTTCCGGGTCGTAGAGGAGGGCTTCTTCCTCAACACGTGAGAACCGGGGAATAATCTGCATGAGTCCGACCGCACCAGCCCAGCTGCGGGCATTGGGGTTAAACTCGGATTCCTGTGCCATAACGGCCAGGACAAGTCTCCAGTCCACCCCTGCTTCCTCGGCAATACTTTTTACGAGGTCATCATAAGGCGAAATATAGCCGGTATAGATCATATCAAATGAGCGGTCACCGTATCGGCTCGCCTGCCGCTCATCCTCGAAATAGCGCCGGAGCAGGATGTTGAGAAAGGCGGATCGCAGTACACGTCCGTCCGATTCCCGAATACGGAAGTGCCCGGACATGAATTCATCCATTTTTTCCTTGAGCTTCGGGGCATTTTTGCGGATCGCCCATGCAACGGTATCCTGTTCAGCCAAAACCAGCCCTGATTGCACGCCCTCGATGTAGTTGGATGCCACCCGGAAGAGATTGTCATCCGAAACAGTAGCCTGGAGGTTCCCAATGGCTACTTCATGAATCAGCGCTTCGGTGTTCCAGTCCTCCCCTACAACATCAATGGTAATATCCAGACCCTGGTCGCGGAGCGATTGCAGGGTGGAGTAGTAAGAACTGGCTCGACGAACGCTGATGGTTTTGCCCTCGAGGTCTGACAAATCAGTTTTTAATGGCAAATCTTCGGACTGAACCAGCACCTGGTTTACAAAATTGTAAGGCCTGGAAAATGAAATATGGGACATACGGTCTTCCGTAATCGCATAATTGCTGGCAATCAGATCGCCTTCACCCTGGTTTAAAAGCGTAATCGGATCATCATCCGTACCCAGAAGCACCACTTCTATCTTCAATCCGTGGTCTTTAGCGAACTGTGACACCAGCTCAAATTCAAAACCACGATCCATTCCACGGTGGAGAAAGTAAGAACTTGAGTTGTAGCGTGTAAGCATCCTAATGGTGCCACGCTCCTTTATCTCCTCAAGATCGAAGGCTACAGGCTCAGGATATGTTAAAGGCTCCTCTTTCTCAATGCTTTTACCGCATCCCGAGAATCCAACTGCAACCAGTAAAATAATAGTCAAAACCAGACTACCGGATATTGTATGTAATTTGGAAAAACTCATAAGGTCAGAACAGTTGTAAATTTCGTTTACTGACGATTTACTGCTGTCCATTGATCATACTGCAACTTGGTTATTGATTATTCCAACTTGTCTCTTTAAAATTGATATACGTATAACTCTCATGATAGATAACAACAAAATAAAATTACAAATCGTTTGTTTTCGTTGTTGCAAATATACGGAATAAATCTGTTTTTGTTGCACTTGACAGATTAGAGTTTCTTAATAAAATAAACCCATTTTAGTATCCTGAAAAGGGCTTTTATTCTCTTGTAACTTTCCGGCTTAATACGCTTACGATGGGTCCGGGCTTTGATTCCGTCTGGCAGACCAGGTGAGCATTACACCCGTAATAATTATGGCCATGGCGGGGAAGGTCAGCCAGGGCGGGACCTCACCAAATAGCAGCCATGCGAGGATGGTGGCAAAGACCGGCTCGGTGAGGATGAGAGTGGCCAGCAGGGTAGGGGCCACAAATTTGACGGCATAATTAAGGGAGCCGTGACCGAGGATTTGCGGTCCGAGCGCCAGGGCGATCCCGGCCAGCCAGACCACAGGCTCCACCCGGAAGTCGCTGCCGGCAATCAGAGCCACAACAAGGCAGGTCACCCCGGTTGCCCCGTACACGCGGAACACATAGTTCAGCCAGTCCGATTTCTGCCGGAGACGTTGGCTGATCAGAAAATACAGGGCGAAAAGCAGTGCGGCGATCAGGGCGTACATATCCCCCAGAAGGGCATGCTCGAAGATGGTTTCGGCGCGAGCGTCGGAGTAGCCCAGTAGCACCGATCCGGAAAAAGCGACGAATACGCCTAGCCAAACCAGCGGCGGAAAGATCCTCTTGAGAAGCCCGACCTCTATCAAAATGAGAATGACCGGGTGGATGGTAACGAGGATGGATGCCGACGCCACGGTAGTATGTTGCAAGGCAAGAATCCAGAATATAAAATGGAAACCCAGCACCGTTCCGGCCACGGTGGCGTTGATTTTATCACGGGTGTTGAAGAAGGTTTCGGCCCGGCTGGTGCGCATCAGCCAGAATGGAAGCAGGACCAGTGCCGCGGTGACGGTGCGTATCGCGGCAAGGGCGAGCGGATCTGCTTCGCCGGCCATGCGCACAAAAATGGGGGCGAAGGCGAACGAAGCCATCCCCAAAGCGAGCAGCAACACGATGCGAGTGGTCACCATGGGGTTGGGATTATTCTGCATGGGCCGGTTGCATTGTTGAATGCAGGGTCAGTAACAGGGTTATAAGCTGGATTGCACAGTGTGGTGGATGCCGGAATGAATATCGGAATGGACGCCGGCTGAAATCCGTCTCGAGCCTCTGAGGTACCGGTCAGCGGATCCGGTCCATCGACCGAACCAGCTTTTCATCTCTGTCGATAAAATGGAGCGCCAGGTACTGGAATAACAGGCCCAGGACGATGAGCCCGACAGAGTAAACCTCGGTCAGCAAATTCATGCCGAGACGTCCGACGGTAAAAAAAATGCCGATGTTCATGCCCAGGGCGATCAGCTGGAACAGCATGGCGCGCTTGACCCACCGCATCTGGTTCACCCGGTTTCGGAACAGCGCGACGGCGAACAGGCTCAGGGCCATGGAGAACAACAGAGCGGCAATGAGGCCGTTGCTCAACCAGCCGCTCGGGTCCAGCATGGCATGAGAAAACATGGGCGTAAAAGCGAACCCGATATTCACGGGCAGCACAAGAAGGAGGAATACGGTTTGAATGCGTTGTATCACAATATGTATCTAATTTTTCGACTCTTATTTCTACGATAAGCGGACATCATGCTGCGAAGACGTCTTTTTTACAGGCGAATAAAATACAAAATTTCGATATCATACGCTCGTCGCCAAAGCGTCAACCGATACCCTGTATCACAAACCCGTTCCATGACTCTGAAATGACCCCGAAAACGTCCGGCAAAACTAAAGCTGAGCTCCTGCTCATGTTCATTGTCGTGGTGTGGGCACTGAACTTTTCGGTAGTGAAGTACAGTCTCGATGAAATCGATCCGCTCTCCTTCAATGCATTCCGGTTCGCGCTGGGTATTTTGCTGATGTGGTCGGTGGTCTGGCTAAGGGGGATGCGAATCCGTTTTGCACGCAATGATTTCGGCAAGATCGTGCTGCTGGGCCTGCTCGGCAACCTTATCTACCAGATGCTGTTCATCATCGGCATCGACCGGACCTTCGCCTCCAACGCGGCGGTGATGCTGGGCACCATTCCGGTTTGGATCGCCGTATTTTCGCATCTCTTCACCCCGCAGAAGATGTACCGCACGCAGGCCATCGGGGTATTTGCAGCGTTTTCCGGGGTGGCGCTGATCATGGCATTCGGCGAGCAGGGACTGGATTTCAGGGCCGAATCTGTACTGGGGGATGCCATCATTGTCTCGGGTGCCATGGTGTTTGCGGTATACACTTTGCTTTCACGCTCCCTGCTGGAGACCTACTCGCCGCTCGCGTTGGCCACCATGGTGATGACCATCGGCGGAACGCTGCTGATCCTTGTGGCGATTCCGTCATTGATCCGGCTCGACTATCAATCCATCTCCCTGTTATCTTACAGTGGTGCCGCCTACAGCGGGCTGTTTGCGATCGGTCTGGCCTACCTGATATGGAACTTCGGGATCAAGAATGTTGGCACCATTCGCACGGCAACCTACCAGAATCTGGTTCCGGTGCTGGGTGTGCTTTTCGGGCTCATATTTCTGGGTGAAAAACTTCACATTTTGCAGTATCTTGGTTGTTTATTAACTGTCGCAGGAATCATTCTCTCACGCCCGAAAAGAGGACGAAGCTTGTCTTAGCAATCAGATCGGCGGCATCCGATCATGATTTTATTCCGAATATCGTTACCATAACCAAATTTGCGTTTATGTCTTTCCGAGATCACACAGCCATTATGTCACTCGTCGTCATCGCTTTGGCCGGTATGATTCCGGCGCCTGCAGTGGCACAGGAAGAGGAACGACCGATGACCATTCAATTCAGCCGGAACTTTGACCGTTTCTTTTACGTCGATGAGATCGGTATTCAGATGGCCATGGCCAAGCTGTACGAATCGCATCTTGACATTGAAACCTACCGGCTGGATTCCGGTGATCTGCTGGGCCTTTCTCTTGAAGGAAACGTATCGGGCACATATCGCGGCCTTCGAGTCAACAGTCAGGGTATCATTTTGCTACCACAGGCCGGCACGGTAAAGGTGCGCGGTTTGCTATTTCATGAAGCGGCCGAACTGATCGCGGAACGCGTCAAAAGAGAACTTCCCGATACGCAGATCGAGTTGTTTCTGGAGCAGCCCCGCGCTGTAAAGGTCCACGTTGTAGGCAATGTGCCGCATGCCGGTCCCCATCTCGTGCTGGCCCAGACCCGCATCGATCAGGCGATTTATCACTCGTTCTTCCAGCCAACCATGGCCGAGGATGAGGAAGAGCAGACCATTGTGGCCGATGACCCCCTGTCGCCCATGAGGATGCTGGCCAACAAATATCCGGATGATTTTATCGGCAGCAACCAGTTTGCTCTTCGCAACATCAGTATTACCCGGGCAGACGGCACGGTGGACACAGCGGACCTGATCCGCTACCTCAAGACCGGCGATGAGGAAGCCAATCCGATAGTCAAGGAAGGTGACATCATCCATATCAACCCCTTCTACACCTACAATCCGCGCGTTTCCATCAGCGGCGCTGTTCACCGGCCACTCGAAATGGAATTCCGGGAGGATGACAGTGTTGCCCGTTTGATCCACATGGCCGGCGGCAAAACATATGATGCGACCTATCATCATTTGCGCGTGGTGCGCCGGACCGACCAGGGCCTTCAGGAATTCATCCTGGACGACTCAACAGCCATTGCCGATTATGATATCCAGCCGAATGACCGGCTCATCATCCCCTTCGACCGGGACAAGCGCGGCACACATACCGTTCAGGTGTACGGGGAAGCTCATTTCACCGGCCGGTTCCCCATCAAGGACGGTATGACGACTCTTTATGATATCATGCAACTTACCGGAGGGTTTACCAACCAGGCCATGCCTCATGCCGCCTACATGCTGCGCACGCGTCCCGGACAAACCGAATATGGAACCCGTCCCTCATTCAGCCCGTCCAGAATCCGGAGGACATCCGACCAGTTTGCAGAGGGGTTTGCGTATCTGGATCTTGAGGCGCAGCTGATACAAAATCATGTATATATAGATTTAACTGACGAAGACCAGCTCAAAGACGTAAAACTGTTTGATGGAGACCGTCTCCATATTCCCAAAAGTGAGGGTACGGTATTTGTTTTCGGTCAGGTCAATGATCCGGGTTATTACAATTTTGATCCGGACAGAAGCTCTGACGGGTATATCAGTCAGGCCGGTGGTTTTGCACTTGCCGCTGATCAGGATCGTATTTTTGTCATCAAGGCAAAAAATGAAGCCTGGTATCATCCGGATGATGTTACCTTGGAACCCGGCGATCTGGTTTTTGTGGATCGTGTTCCGTTTGATGAACTGCAAGCAGCCCGGGCTTATGACCTGCAAAAACGCTCCCAGCGCAACAGCAACATCCAGCTTATAATGACCGGCCTCACCACTATTACCAGCATCATCACGGCTTACATTGCCGTTACCCGTTAATTCCCAACCCGGATCCCCCGCAATTCCATTTGAAATAATGAGCACAGAAAATCAGAAAGAAATAAACATCCTTGATGTTCTTATTGCACTGGCCAAAAACAAGATGTTTATCATCAAGCTGGTCTTTTCCATCACGCTGATCGCCCTCATTATCAGTCTGCTTTGGCCGCACACATACAAGTCAAGCAGCACATTTATTCCGGTGACGCAGCAGCGTGGCCTGCCGTCCGGCGTGGCCGGAATGCTGGGCGGTTCCATCCAGCTTCCCATGGATTTCCCGAGGGTAAACCCGGAAGTCTATATCAACATACTCCGAAGCCGGGAACTGAGGGAAGCCGTCATTAATGAGTTCAATTTCCAGGAGATTTACGGCTCTGAACTGATGGAGGAACTGCTGCTGCAGCTCGACAATGACATTGAAATCTCGGAAAACCGGGAAGGGGGATTCGGATTCAATCCCATCTTCTCCATCAACCTCGCTTTTTACAGCGGCGAACCCGAGCTCTCACATAATGTGGTTGTGTTCATGCTTGATCAGCTCAACAGCAAAGTGCAGCACATCAACCTGGAAAATGCCGTTGAACACCTCGATCTGCTCGAAAAACGCTATCAGCAAAACATGGCTGAACTTCAGGCGGCGGAGGATTCACTGCGGCGTTTTCAGGAAACCTATGGCATACTGGAGGTGGAAGAGCAGGCCAGGCAACTGATTCAAAAACTTGGCAATCTGAAAGCCTCCAGCATTGAAACGGAAATGAGGATAGCAGTACTGAGCCAGACCGTCGGTCCTGAAAATGTTGAACTGCTCAACCTGAGGCGAATGAAGGAAGAATATGACCGACAGTACCGTAACCTGTTGCAGCAAAGTGAGGAACAACATATTCAGGCATCCGGTTTTCATCCGCTGCTCGACCTTCCAGAACTCGGGATGTCCTATTTCAGGCTCTACAGAGAAGTGCAGATACAAGCCAGGATCATGGAGACTATCTACCCGCAGCTTGAAAGTCAGAAAATGATTGTCAGTGCCAACCAGCGTGGCATTCAGATCATTGATCCGCCTGTCGTACCGACCTACAAGGATGGCCCGAAACGTGCACTGATCGTACTGGGCGGAATGTTTTTCAGTATCTTCCTGGCGCTTACCATCGTCCTGTTCCGGGAAATGTATGAACGCGGAAGGCAGAGCAATTCCGAAAACTACCGGAAGCTCCGGGAACTGGGCGGGCATTTCCGTTTCCGGAAGAAGACTTCTGAGGCAACTGCATCCGATAACAACTCCTAAATCACCGAATCGTTGTTCTCTGCGATGACCAGACAGCTGGAGAAGGTTCCGGTACAGGCCTGGCTTCTCCTCGGCGGAATCCTGTTCTACCTGGCATCATTTTATG
>SLLP01000238.1 GCA_007133995.1 Balneolales bacterium | reverse complement strand
TTCACACCGTAAGAAAAGTGATCGCTCGGGGAATCGCCATAACTCAGCGAACCTCTGGCGCTGGGACCCGTTACATCGAGAAATCGTGAATTCCATCCTCCTCCCAGACGGGAATTGATGGTTCTTTGGCCTCCTATCGGCCGGCGGGTATTCACATTGATCACCCCGGCCATCGCATCGGCATCCATGTCGGGTGTAATCACTTTAATGACTTCCAAATCTGCAACCATATCCGCAGAAATGGTTCCAAGATCCACACTGCGACCATCACCGGTGGAGCCCATGCGCTGCCCATCCATGGTCACATTGGTCATAGCAGCACCTACTCCACGAATATTGGTTCCACCGTGCCCCATTCCCGCGACACGCTGCAAAGCGCCTTCTATGGTCTGATCGGCAAATCGATCGATTTGCTCGGCCGATACCACCGATCGAATGTTCACCGATTCACGTTGTCGCGTCAGAGCCCGTGCCTGACCTCGTTGAAAAGCTGTTACAAATATCTCATCACCTTCAATCAAGTCCGGAACGAGTATTACTGTTTGTTCCAGTGTCTCCCCATCGCTGAGATGTATCGAATCCTGTTGAGTGACAAATCCTATATATCTGATTTCCATTATTTGATCTCCTGCCGGAACCCTTCGAAGCACAAAACGCCCATCAACATCAGCAGCTACACCAATGGATGTACCTTTAATGATCACATTCGCGCCCGGGAGAGTCTCGCCGGTTAGATCATCCCTTACCTCTCCTATGATAGTACCAACACCCCTGGATGGTTCGGTTTGCTGGGCAGAAGAACCGATTGCTTCAGGAGCAGGCTTTATTAACAGTGCGGTTCCATTGGATGCCAGATCAACTTGCAGTTTTTCATCTCTGAGCAGTTCCATAATTGCCGAAACAGGATGAACATTATGGAACGAACTGGAAACGCTTTTTTCAGGTATGATGCCTGCGTTGTATACCAGCCCTACATTGGCGCTTTCGGCCAGAATTCCCAAAGCTTCCTGCAGTGGAACATCCTCAAAGTCAATAGTTATCAGATTGGCATGTGCAGGTACCTGTTTGTCTGTATAACTGGTTGTGAATACACCTTGTCCTGCAACCGGCCCGGCCCATCCGCATAACATCAACGCCAAAGTCAGAACAAGTGTAATATGGTTTGTATTGCTTTGCACTTTTTGTACCCTTTAATTGGTCAACTTTATCGCATTATATGGGATACGATTGGGTTTATTGATGACTGTTATTTGAATTCAATCCTGTTTAATCATTAAGACTCCATTTAATCACATCATCCACCTTCTCATAGGATACTTCCAATCCTTCGGAAATCACCTGAATCACGTTTTCAAGAGTAGCTTCGGAAAAGTTGGATGTCAGTTTCATCTCATAGAGTCTATCATCTTTGATCTTGGAACGCACATCATAGATATACTCAAGCTGCTGCATGACTTCTGCAAAAGGTGTTCTGTTGAATATGATTCTGCCGTGCATCCAGCTGATGTAATTATTGACATCGATTTCATTGGCTGTAACAGAGTTTGTGGCACTGTCATAAATGCCCAGCATGTTGTTTTTCAGAACGATGCGTTCTTCGTTATTACCATTTTGTTCCATGGCTACGCTACCATCCAAAACCGCTACAAATATATTCTGCCGGTCATTTTTTCTGACATTGAAGGCCGTACCTAAAACCTCAACTTTAGTGTTGCCGGCATACACTACAAAGGTGCGATCAGGATTATGTGTGACTTCAAAGAAAGCCTGACCATCCAGGATGATCTTTCTTTCACCTGCTGGACTTTCATCAAAAATTTCAATGTATGACTCACTACCCAGTCTGATTCTTGATCCATCGGCCAGTATCAATCGCCGTTGCTCTTCTGCCGTTGTATATGAAGTAGAAACCGGTTTTTCTGTAAGTTCCAGTGTGCTTGTGGTGTTACCATTCATGTATATCGTCATCACAGTCACAGATACCAGAAGAATGACTATGATAGCTGCAGCTGTCCAAATCGAGGTACTATACCTGCGGTGAGATTTCAGCTTTTTTACTTTATTGCTGCTATCAATACGTGAAACAATTTGCTTATAGGTTTCCATAGGTTTCTGATGCTTCCGCAGGGAACCCTCCAGGTTTTTCAAATTGTTGTATTCCCTGTCAAATTTCGTGTCAAGGAAAGTCTGACCGTCTTCGGTCTGGAACCATTTGAGAACGGTTTTCACCTCATCCCTTGTGGCTGTTCCATCAAAGTATTTTTCGACTATTCGAGGATCTAATCTCATATTCTTCAGCGGGTACGAGTTTCTAATTTTTCAAAGTCTTTATCGTTGACTCTACCAGGTATTACACCACCGAACAGAAAAAGTGTGTACTTTTTTAAAAAAAAATTCAATGCATTCTCATCTTATTGCTCCTCTTGCGTTTAGCAAATCCAAACTCCAATGAAGGGAGGAAAAAAATCTGGTTACATCACAGTTTCTATGGTAATCACCACCGACATGCCATGTTCCAACATCGAAATATGCTCAGAGCCCTTGACAATATCCGTTTTACAGCCTGCACCCGGTCATCGTTGTACTTGATGAACGCTTGTAATTAAACGGATTTTGTGTCATATTGATGAAGACTTAACTTAAACAAGTTTTATGCAGAATATCGTATTTAAGGGTATGACATACGCTTAAATACGATTATTTCCACGATATCTATTTCAGAAACATATTTACTTATACAGAGTAAATGCGATCATTGGAAAATCAGATTTTAACTCTGGGTTTGATAAATGGGGACAAACGTGCCTATAAAAAAGTATATATGTTATATCACGACCCACTATACGGAATGGCATACAGATACTTAAGAAATAATCAACTTGCTGATGATGCAGTTCAGGATATTTTTGTAAAACTTTGGACAGAACGAAAAAAATTAGACGAAGACAAATCACTGCATGGCTTTCTTTTTTGTTCATTAAAAAACCATGTTCTTAATATGATCAGAAACAACGCCAGAAGAATAAAGAGAAACTACGAATATTGTGATTATGTTGGGATTGAAAATACTGATCCAGAAAATATTCTTATTGACAGTAATTATAATGAAATACTTAACAATGCAATAGAAAGCTTGCCCTCTTTAAAAAAAGAGATTTTTCTACTGAGAAGCAAAGGGGCTTCATACAATGAAATCTCCGAAGTGACAGGTTGTTCGATTAATACCGTCAAGTCATATCTGCATCAAACAAGGAATTATCTTCGTGAATATGTTTTCTGTCACTTTAATGAAAATGACATCAAGAACGGAAAGTGAAATTATAGACTTTCCTCCATCCTTGTGCAGATGATCAATATTAGATCAATGAGATCCCTCGTCCCTGAAAAAGTCCTTTTTTACTTCCATCCGGCGATCTGAGCTGGTGCCCGCAGCTTCAACGATTCGCTCCCCGGATTCCCGCCAGAGTACAAGATCATAGCCCAGCCGCAAGGCGATCCCTCCTCTGGATTCCAGCAGCTTCGCCGCCATCAATGAATTATCCAGGGTGTTGCGATTACCCTCATCCACATCCCGCAACGTGAGTTCCCTGCGCGGGGTGCTCGGTGAATCCGGTCGCACGGCAGGCTCGCCTTCGGTACGGTCTACCTTCATAATCGTCACAAAACGCTTTGCCGGTTCCGCGTTGCCGGTTGAGGCCGTTAAATGAAACTGGTTCCACATGCGATCCGGATCGTAGATTTCGGGTGTGAACCCGGTATGCTGACGGTA
>SLLP01000110.1 GCA_007133995.1 Balneolales bacterium | reverse complement strand
TGAGAGCCGGCTCGGACAGGGCGTGGGTATCCATCCCGATAAAAAGCGGCCCGTGAATGCCGGACTTCCTGCGATAGTCGGCCAGTGCCTGGGTTATGGCCAGGACGTGCGCCTCGTTGAACGTATGTTTCAGTGAGGAACCGCGATGGCCCGAAGTGCCGAACTGGACCTGATGAACCGGATTGCCCGCATCCGGCTGGTATGCGTAATAGGCGGAGATGATCCGCGGAATGTTGTCAAGAATATGGTAAGGTGCTTTTTTCCCGGCTAGTTCATGTATGGCCATGGTATCACTGAAGGTTTTGAAATTTTTTTTGGATTGATTACGTTCACTCAATTAAACCAAAACAAAGATGTAGCAGAAGCATGTCAAAATCAATTTATTTTATCCTCGGCGGGGTTCTTCTGGGTGCAATCGGCGGTTACGTATACTGGCATTTCATCGGCTGCAACACCGGCTCTTGTCCGATTACATCCATCTGGTACCACTCCACGGCATACGGAGCACTGATGGGTGGTTTGCTCGGGAACATTGTAACTCCATCCGGTAAAAGGAAAGATGAGCCATCCCCGTGATGACGAGCCTGTAACCTGATTTCAAACGTGTCTCGCCATCCTTATTCAGGAAGATTGAGCCGTATCTCTTTAACTCGCTTCACAGAAGCCTGATCATAGACGCGTTCCCGGAAATCATCGCGAATCTGTCGAATGAGATCCCGCGTGCTGGATGATGGCTGTTCACCTGCCACGAAACTTTCCACCAGCTCTGCCGAGTATCCCTGAAGGCCGCTCGGCTCAACCGTGAAGAGGCTGGTCCGCTCGGTCACATATGTAGTTTTGTAAAACAGGTAATACCATTTACCATCGATATAGCCCGGGTAAACAGGGAATGGGGTGCCGCCCCAGGTGGCAAAATGGTTGGGGTCGCTAAAAAGCACTTCCGGCAGCTGCCGGTATGTTTTTGCCATCTCCTGAACATTCATCAGGATGTCAAAATACGCAAGAAAGAAGAAATGTTCACTTCCCTCCAGTTGGTCAAGAAACGCAATGGAATCAGGTTCGAGTCCGACCCCAAGCTGATTGAACGGGCGGAAAAAGCCATCCCGGACATCTTCCATGTGGCGGATATCAGCGCCAAGGATAAGGTTGCCGGGCTCCCAGGGCATGGAAAAGTGCTCCCGGACTTCGGGCAGGTCCTGCGAAAATTGATTTCGGATAACGTTACGATGTTCCAGAAACATAACCGCTGTTTCCGGATTGGCCATCAGATCACCATCCTTCCATAAAGTCAGTTGACAGGCCTCATAATAGTCCGGATTTGCCTTGACAAAATCGGGGTTTTCGAAACGGGCCAGCTTTTCACGGTCCGAAATGGGAAGGTCCCTTTCTCCATCAACGGCGTCGCAGGAGACAGCCAAAACTGATAGAATGAGTGCCGGAAACAGTACGGTCAATAGCCTCAATGGATGAGCAGAAGTAAAAATCATGCCAAAAAGTTTGTGCGCTTTAATAGATCAGGTTAGAAGTCTCAACATGATAACGATTTTTTTCCATTTTAATTGGATTCTCATGGACTTGCGGGCATCACATTAATCATGGATGCAAAAATATTGGATAAAAGGTGGCGCATCAGATTTGCAAAACTTATACTGAAAAAATACTATATTAGAGGTTGGACTTGGAAATATTCACAGCTTGGAAATATTCACAGTATTGTGCCACCAGCTGGATTCGTGCCGTTTTGCAATCATCTGATCATATCTTAAGCAAGAACCCTTCGAAAAACAAACCGGAAACCAGGCCGATAAGGGGGGGATTGCCGGAAAAAATCAAAAGGCTGGTTATCAAGGTCGGCAGCCGGGTTCTGGTGGATGATCTTGGCCGACCCGATACGGATCAAATTAGCAGTCTCATCACCCAGATTGCAGGGTTGCACCGAAGCGGATACGAAGTGGTGTTTGTGTCGTCGGGTGCCATTGCTGCCGGTGTGCAGGCGCTTGGATGGCCGCATCGCCCGGTAAGTCTGCCCGATCTGCAGATGGCCGCGGCCGTGGGACAGGGTGTGCTGCTTAACTTCTACTCGGAAAAGCTGGCGCTTCACGAATGCCGTCTCGGTCAGGTCCTGCTCACGCATGCTGATCTCAACGACCGGATCCGGCACCTCAATGCACGCAACACCATCATGGCAATGCTGCGAAACCGCATCATCCCGGTCGTCAAT
This sequence comes from Balneolales bacterium, assembly GCA_007133995.1. Classification (GTDB taxonomy): domain Bacteria; phylum Bacteroidota; class Rhodothermia; order Balneolales; family Natronogracilivirgulaceae; genus SKNL01. The sequence goes on along the minus strand of SLLP01000110.1, from coordinate 1,552 downwards.
GAAAACGACGTGGTGGCGGTGGATGAAATCCGGTTTGGCGACAATGACTTGCTGGCCGCCATGGCTGCCACGCTGGTGGATGCCGACCTGCTCGTGCTGCTGACGACATCCGACGGACTGTTCCGGACCGAGAACGGACGGCTAACCGAGCGCATCCCTCAACTGGAGGATATCACCGATGAAACGCTCGAGATGGCCCACGGCAAAGGCAGCAGTTGGTCATCGGGGGGTATGGCATCCAAGCTGCAATCCGCAGATAAAGCCAACAAGGCAGGCACACCGGTGATCATAGCCAACGGGCACCAGGAAAACGTGCTCGAGCGGCTGCTTCAGCAAGAGGATCTGGGCACGCTGATCAACAGTACTGCGACACATCAGAAGCTGAAAGCCAGAAAAAAATGGATCGCTTTTTTTCACCGGCCGCAAGGCAGTATTTATGTGGATGAAGGGGCCGGACGCGCAATCCTGAAAAAAGGCTACAGCCTGCTGCCGGTCGGTGTGCAGCGCACCGAAGGGAAGTTTCGTGCCGGAGCGCTGGTCAATATCCGTGACACCGCAGGCAAGACCATCGCCAGAGGGCTCGCATCCTACGACCGTGACGACATTGAGCGGATCAAAGGCAAGCGGTCAGCTGATGTACCTTTCATACTGGGAGACCGGCACCATGTGGAGGTGATCCACCGCGACAACATGGTGATACTTGCAAAATAGCCCGCCGGCCAGATTGGAAACCTGGCAAAATGAATAACAAAAAACGGAGTTTCAGAATGGCAGAAAAGAGTATAAACGAATCTATCAGAAATCAGGTGTTGGAACTGGGTCGGAATGCGCGCCAGGCATCAAGGGCTCTGATGGGCTGGTCGGCCGATCAGAAAAACCGGGCATTGAACGCCATGGCTGACGCCCTGGATCAGCAAACATCACAGATTCAGCAATCTAATTCAGAGGATGTTGCAGAAGGCCGTGAAAGCGGCTTGTCTGATGCCATGGTTGACCGCCTGGTGCTGAATGATGACCGTATGGCGGCCATGGTACAGGGATTGCGCGATATTGCAGAACTTCCGGATCCGGTCGGACGCATTCTCAAATCATGGGAAAAAGAAAATGGGCTTTTGCTCAAAAAAATCGCGGTTCCTATCGGTGTGATCGGCATGATCTACGAGTCGCGGCCGAATGTGACGGCTGATGCAGCCGCTTTGTGCCTGAAAGCTTCCAATGCGATAATTCTCCGTGGCGGTTCCGAGGCTTTGCGCAGCAACCAGGCCATCGCCGACGCGCTCCGGGAAGGGGGGCGCAAGGCCGGGCTGCCGGACCATGCCATTCAACTCGTTTCTGTGCGGGACCGTGATGCCGTCAAGGCGCTCATCACCATGGATAAATATGTCGATGTGATCATTCCTCGTGGCGGTGAAGGGCTTATACGTGCAGTTGCGGAAAACGCGACGGTGCCCGTGCTCAAGCACTATGAAGGCATTTGTCATGTGTATGTGGATGGAGGGGCCGATCCCGTGAAAGCGTGGGCGATTGTCGAGAATGCAAAATGCCAGCGCCC
>SLLP01000212.1 GCA_007133995.1 Balneolales bacterium | reverse complement strand
TCTTGTACTCGTCGATGATAGACTGATGGATATCAAATGCTTGCATGAGAACACCTTAACTGGGAGATAGTCTTTAATTGAATAAAGTACTATCTCTGCAGGAGCAAACAAAGCAAAAAAGAACCATTATCAATTTTCAGCAAATCAATAATCAATGGACAGTGATATGGGACAGCAAATATACCTTTCGGACAAGAAAGAACTACAGCAGCTGATTAAAGAAGCTGTAAAAGAAGTATTTGACGCATATTTACCTATGGCAATTCGCAAAGCCTCAAGGAAAAAATGGCTGACTACAAATGAGTTGATGAAAGAATTGAATTGCTCACGAAGACACCTGCAATATTTACGAACTACAAATCAGATACCGTTCATCCAAAATGGAAAAAAAGTCTGGTATGACATGGATGACATAGAAGAATTTTTCACCCATTACAAAATCCGATAATGATACCAGCTAATCTTAAATGGTGAATAGTTGAACTGATTAAGTTGTTGCGTGATTTAGTATCTACTAATACATTAGGCCTTAGCCCTTCTCTGAAAAATATTTCTGAATAATTTTTTCGATGAATCGAAGTGCATCCTCCGCATCATCAAACTCTGGAAAAGATACGATTGCGTTGCTCTTTGGTTTTGTTACGTAATCTGAGATTGGTTCAGCTATAGACAGCAAATCCTCATCCTTTTTCATCAATACCCAAGATCCGTCAATATATCTTATATCGTAGTTAAGCTCAGCGCACAGCTTTTTGACTGTACGAGGCTTTGGTGTATATACATTGTTAAGATACTTGCTTAGTAAACCATGATCTACACCCAAAGTTCGAGATAACTCTCTGACCCCAATTCCGGTGTAGGACAGATTGAACCTGAATGCACTTCCAAAGTCAGCGAACTTCTTAACGATTTCAGTTGACATGCAGAGACGAATTTAGTAGTATGGTGTAGTTTTGGTGATGATCATGTTGTTGGTATGTTGCTGCTTTTTGTTTGCTCTCTGATAAGTTCGGGAAATGCCAATTGACAAGCAAAATGATCTTAAAAGTGGATTACAATTGAAATTTGACCCCTAATTGTAGGTATAGCATACTGATTCTATGAGAGGCTGGATTAAACTGCATAGAAAGTTCCTGGAATGGGAATGGTGGGACGATGAAAACACAACCCGCGTGTTTCTCTATCTATTATTGTCGGCAAACCACAAGACCAAAAGATACCGAGGAATTACCCTGGATCCGGGCCAGTTGGTGACTGGCCGGAAGAAGATTGCGGAGAAAACAAGATTATCAGAACGCAACGTTCGCACCGTAATAGATCACTTAAAATCGACCAACGAAATAGCCATCAAAACGACCAGCCGATATTCAATAATAACAATAACTAACTGGAACGAATATCAGCAGACCGACCAGCAAAGTGACCAGCAACCGACCAGTAACCGACCAACAAGTGACCAACAAGTGACCACAATCAAGAATGATAAGAATGTAAAGAATGAAAAGAACATATACCCTTCGGGTATTGTCAGACTTCATGAGAAGCCTGACGTGGTGCGGTTGTCGGACCTGTTACTTGATAGGATTATTGAGTGCAACCCGGAACACCGGTATGTCAAGAACAAGCCGGTGCTGCGCAGTTGGGATACACAGATCGACCGGGCAATGCGGCTGGATGGACGAACACCGGAGCAGTTGGAGTACATGATCCGGTACATCTTTGAGAAAGAAACACCGGTAGCCCAATTTTGGGCTTCTAACATCGAATCGGGCGGAAAACTGAGGGCAAAGTTTGATAATGTCGCCGGTCAAATTAAACGTGAACGCAATAACCAAGGCAGAAGGCATGGATATGAAGAACCAGATGCAGCTAAAATCTACGAACAGTCTGAACGAATACTCCGGCAATTCGCGGAAGAAGAAGTATGAAATAATTCACCCTGACCAGAAGCAACTTGGTTTTATGGCGGCCAGCCCGGACACTCCGGCAGTTAACAGGGATGTATTGCCAGCTTTGTCGCTCATGCTTGCCCATGCTTCAGGGAGGGCTGCTCTTCCGGATGGCGAATTTACGCTGCTGTCCATAGCGCTGAGGCGTAATCAGGTTACGATTGACGAGGCGATGAACGCATTCTGGAAAGCATATGCGGACTCCTATATACCGCAAGGCCGCATTCAATTTCGGCACTTGTGGAAATACATCGATGAAGCCAGGAAAGGAAACTGGGCAGTTAGATTGCAAGAACTTTTTTAACGGGAGAATTTATTCTGTCCAGTTATTGATTCGGACAGGGGAATTCGCTCATCACCAGAAAGCATAGCATTAGTTCAATTAATATTTGTTGAATGCATTCGCTAATCAGTACCGATCAATCTCATTTCACCAATTAACCATTGATTTTTCCTGAAGTTTATTCATCACTGACTCATTCATTTGTTATGCCCACCATCAGAAAAGTAAAGAACCCGGCAGGCAAGGAGTACTGGACGATCCGCTTTTTCAGTCGGGACAAACAGCCCAACGAAAAGGCATTTTACTTCCCGGCCAACAGATATCCCAAGGCCAAGGTCCGGAACATGATGAACGACCTGGAGTACCTTTATAAGACCGGCCAATGGTGTCCCTGGGAGCAGGGAATAAACAAAGAGGCCAACCCGGAATCAGCCCGACCATTTCATGTGGTGCTGGACCAGTTCAAGAGCAAGCGCGAAAGCGCCTATGCCAAGACCACCTGGGAGAAGCTGACCGCGCAGATAAACAACTTGAAGGCGCTGCCCGAATCCAACGTGTCGCTGACCGGCCTGGCCGAAGAAACGTTTGCCGAATATGTGAACGCCAGCGAATCGATTGAGACGCGCAAAACGCGGCGCGGAGCCATCAAGACCATTGAGACATGGGTGCTGCAGCATTATCCGGGGACAAAGCCGTTCACGCCCAAAATCGTGGCTCCACAGGCCGAACGCCGCCAGAAGCGAAAGACCTATATCACCAGCGCCGAACTTGACCAGGTGATCCAGCTGATACCGGACCGGGAAAGGATCGTGTCGGACGTGATCACCTTTGCCTTCTATACCGGAATGCGCCTGAGTGAGATTACTAACATGAGAGTATCGTGGATCCAGGGTGAGTACATCCTTATCGGAGACGAGGCGTACCGGCCAAAGTCCGATTCATCAGAAGCTACGCCGGTCCCGATCACCGACATGGTGCAGTACATCCTGGACCGCAACGCCAGGGGCAAGCGCCGCGCGGATCGGCTGTTCCGGGCCGCCGGTTCCCAGGACAACTTTGGCAAGTACCTGTCCAAAAGGTTCAAGAGTTATGTGAAGGATGCGCTGCCGTCCAAACAGGAGCAGCTGAACTTCCATAAACTCCGGGATTCCGCGGCGATGTACTGGCTGCATGAACGGAAGCTGGACGTGTATGAGGTTCGGACGCTGCTCCGGCACTCATCGGTGACCATGACCGAAAGGTACCTTCATGCCAAGCCGGATGCCCTTCTGAAAAAGGTGCGAAATGCAAGGTGATGGATATTGGCTGGATACTCTATTCTCCGGATCGTCTCCCCAGGCACAACCCTGACACCCTGATTTACGGCCACCATTTAACGCACAAGCCGGTTTTGGTTTCATTTTTCCGGATCAGCCCCGAAATATACCACGACCTTGCCAAGGTCGGGGTCGCGGGTTCGAGTCCCGTTTCTCGCTCATCGCTCTCTTGGCAGAAAGCTCTTAAATCATATGATTTAAGAGCTTTTTTTATGCCCCGACGCCAAAGGT
>SLLP01000037.1 GCA_007133995.1 Balneolales bacterium | reverse complement strand
GGAGCAACCGAACCCCGACTGGGAGAACTTTCTCCAGATGGTCGCTTCCCCTGATGACATCACCCTTGTCGGATTTCGCAATGAAGAGTTGCAACGGTTTATCGGCTGGTCGCTTCAGGAAGTGGCCGATTTACGGGACACCCCCCCATCGGAAACCGTTCTGGATCTGATTGCGGAAGACAATTCCGGAGTCAGCGCAGTATACCATCTTATGTCGGAAGAAAATGTGAAGAAGCAGGTGCAGCTCCCCTGGATGGCATTCGGTTCTGATGGCGGCTCCATTGCAGCAGAAGGCGTCTTTCTCAACCGGAATCCGCATCCACGTGCCTATGGCAATTTTGCCAGACTGCTGGGCCATTATGTGCGCGATCGTGGTCTCGTAACATTGGAAGATGCCATTCACCGGCTAACCTCATATCCCGCCTGGCTGCTGGGCATCGATGGCGAACGCGGGCATCTGGCTGAAGGATATTACGCTGATATTGTGATTTTCGATCCGGAGCAGATCCGGGACCATGCCACCTATGATAACCCGCATCAATACTCGACCGGAGCCATTCATGTTCTGGTGAATGGCGTTCCTGTATTGCGCAACGGAGAGCATACGGGTGCGATGCCCGGCAGATTTGTACGCGGACCCGGATGGAATAATTGACAATTGCTACTTCACTTGCTTTTGCAGGTACATGTAATCCGGTGTCAGCTGCCCATTATAAACAATTACGGCACGCTTGAGCTCATCAGGCAGGTCTAGTGATTCGAAATCTTCTTTATAATCCGCTATTGCCAGTTTCGGAATCCATGGTTCAAGCGACCGGCTGAAATGCTCAGAGGATTCCCGCGGCAGTTCGCTCGGCAGAATATCAACCGCCATCACTGCAACACCATTGCCCTCAAAACCCATTTTGTGTGATCCGGTGGATGGATCATAGACGAAAACCGGATCTTCAATTCCGGTGGCCTTCACGGTACATTCGATAGATCCATCGGGATCGCAGGTGATATCTCCAATAACCCACAGGTGCGGTGATTCCGGGCTGAAAATTTTCTGCAGGTATGATTTGGTTACCAGTCTCGGATAACGTTCATCCCAGTATATACCATTGACCAGCACATTGATATGGGGTAAAAAATCCTCAAACCGGGATTCATATTCCTCAGGATGGGCGATGTAATGGTGAAAATCGAATGTCTCCCCTTTTCTGTGGACCATGTAGTCGGCCGGAGTCAGGTTTATCTTGTACAGCTTGCCAGATTCTAAATACAGGTTCGCATTCAGGTCCATTTCCGAATCCCGTCCCGGATTCGGGTCCGAACTTCTGCTCTGCTTAACTGCCCTCAGTTTCGATGGCGAAATCTCCTCCACCGGAAGCAGATCCAGGATTTCAAGTGAACCCCTGGCAACGTTACCGTCACCGGTGACACCAAAAACGACCGGACCGGCTCCGGCGGGAAGTCCATCCGAGGCGATCAACTCACCGGCAGCCCGGATATCCGCCCGGACATCTGCCAGTGAGTTGTAAGAAGCCGCCTGGTTCACTTTGAGGAAAGGCGTTTGCCTGCCTAGTGCCTTGAGCCGACGGCCCAGCGTCCAGATGGTATTGATCATGCCGGCCAATCCTGCATGTCGACCGAAAAAAATGAGGCGCTGACCGGCATAATCCACTATGCGCTCATAATCGATCAGTGTGGCACCCGCATCCATCAGATCCCGAAGCATCGGCATATTCTGGGACTGACCCTTGATCACATGAGAAAAGTAGATATACACACCGCCTTTCCTGAAGTATCCCACCGGCATCTCTTTGACGCCGAAAATGATATCACAGGATGAGACGTCATCCTCCACGCGGGCGCCTGCCGCTTCAAATTCGTCATTGGTAAAAACCCGTTTTGGCGATGACTCCACGCAGACGGAAATGCCGTGGCGATTCACAAGCTGGCGTATGTCGTCTGGTACCAGCGGAGTCCGGCGCTCCGGAGCGTATTTATCTTCATGACGAATACCGATGGTATGCATGTTGGCACTCATTTTATGATTTCGATGGTGACAGAGCTTGCTGCAGCACTTGAAATCCGACTGCCTGCCACAGCCAGATCAGATGGTTGCAGGTGCTTTGGGTCACAACACTACCTGTAATTGAAGTGTAAGAAGATTACCGAGGTCATTGTTTGGACCCGGCCGCCGATCGCTTCGCACTTCATAATTAAGAGACACACGAGTATGCCCCTGCAGATAATAATGAAGTCCGGCTGCAAGTACGGTCAGAGCAGAATCGGAAAAGTCGAGATCCGTGTCTGGCCGGTGCATCTCAAGTCTCATTATGCCCTGCAGTTCATCGGTGAAGTGATATCCGCCGAGAACATAACCTCCATGCTGATTCTGGTCGTTTGCATCAGGTTGTTCATCATTGCGGTAGATGTATTCACCCCTGACCAGGAAGGGCGCAGAGCGCCAGGTTGCATCGACACCAAGCTGATTGCGGTCTGGTTCATCGGGTAGCTGCGGTGATTTGCCAATGTGAAATGAGACACCCAGCGAAAGTTCATCCGAAGCCTGATAACCTAAGCGGCCAAGCAGATCTTTTGCATCGATGCGTTCAGCGACATTTGCACCGGTTCCGTTAACAAGAGCTATAGCATAGCTAAAGCCTTCCTGAGAACCTCTTGCCTGAATGCCGACATCCCTGAACATCCGGAAATGGTTCATACGCCGGAGGGTCAGTGAACGTTCGATAGCCGGATTGAGAAAAACCGATTCCGGACCTTCCAGCCCAAAGGGTACCAGAAACTGCCCGGTACGAAGCTGCAACATGGGATGAAAATCAAAATCGACAAAACCGTTCACAAGCTGCGCCGTACGGCGTTGGGCCAGTGGTTCACTTTCCAATGCACCGGCAACGATATTTACTGAAATTGTCTCGTTCAATCTGCCGGCAAGTCCGACTCTCGCCCTGTAGATGGAAAACGCCAGTGGATCATCCGAATCCTGTTCCAGTGTTGCGTTTTGCTCCATGAAACCGACTACCCGAAAAGATGGATAGGCACTATCTGATCCATCCTGTGCCTGGCTTCCGGAAAAGCTTGGTGCGGGCATGGAAAACACAACGAGAGAAAGAAATACCGTGAATAATCGAAAGGAAATAAATGTTTTCATATGCCCGCTCCATTCGCTACTTTTAGAAAAATTTTTTTTCTGAATATCGGCATGATAACACAAGATAAGGATTAATGGAAGAGTCTGGACAGAATCTCATTCGCTGGGTGGTTTCACATCTGCCCGAGCAGCTGCACTTTGCCTACATCGATACCGTCGCAGGATTTCTTCTGCTGACCCTGCTGGTTGCTTTTTTGCACCTTCTTGTCCGGGTATGGCTAATCAAGCTGTTTACGAAACTCGGGAAGAAAGCCAACCACCCGTGGTACAATGCCCTGATGCAGCACCGGGTACCGCAGCGTGCGCTCTTCATCCTTCCGCTTCTGATATTTTACATCGGCTTCGACTGGGTGTCCGATCTGCCTGAGGAGTTGCTGTACTTTTTCTCGCGAATCATTAACTCCCTGATGATTCTCGTAATCGCCCGCTCGCTTGATGCATTTCTCTCCACGCTTCATACCATCTACATGACACGCCCTGCAAAGCAGCGGCGCCCCATTAAAAGTTATGTACAGCTGGCCAAGGTACTGGTATATATCATTGCTATAATCCTGATCATCGCTCAGCTAGCCAATCAGTCGCCCTGGTATTTCCTGAGCGGTATCGGTGCGATGACCGCCATTTTCATGCT
>SLLP01000010.1 GCA_007133995.1 Balneolales bacterium | reverse complement strand
TATGCCGATTGCGAATGACCGCCAGACGCTCTTCGTCAAGTTGTTGCAAAGCATGGTCTTTCAGATACACCTCCCCGGATGTCGCCTGGTCGAGTCCGGCGCACAATCCCAGCAGAGTGGTCTTTCCGCTCCCTGACGGACCCACAATCGCGCATGTGGTTCCGGGTTCAATATCAAATGAGACGTGGTTGAGTACGGTGAGCGGGCGATTTCCGCTTTGGTATGTTTTCGTAAGCTGTTCAACTCTGAGCATGGGTGCAGATAAAATTTAATGGCAATAACGAAAATTGAAAACAGTATGGATGACCTGATCCATCTGTCACTGTATGCCTCCGAAGCGCAACAAAGGACGATATATTATATAAGTGTCTGTGGAATACGTTTGACTAAAACTAATTTTTCGGAAAATTCGTTGCTCTGATTTGTACATTAACAAAAAAAACGGATCATGAATCGTTTACCTTTAAGATCGCTTATTCCCTTGCTCATGCTTTGCATCTTCTTTGGCGGGCACGGCGCAGATTTCACCCGGGCCAAAGCTGTCACCCCGGCCGCGCATGGGCATTTCCATCCTAACAGTGCCGGCTCGGGCGGCATCACCATTCTCTTTTTTGGCGACAGCATCACAGCGGGTTATGGTCTTGATATGGAACAGGCTTTTCCGGCCCTGGTCGAGGTTAAAGCCGATTCGCTGGGTTACCGTGTCGAGGCTGTTAATGCCGGCGTGAGTGGTGAAACATCAGCTGGCGGCCTGCGCCGGGTTGACTGGATTCTTCAGCGTCCATTTGACATTTTTGTCCTGGAGCTTGGCGCCAATGACGGGTTACGCGGCCTGGACCCGGATCATACTCGTGATAATCTGCAACAAATTATTGACAAGGTCCGGAATGCAAGGCCTGATGTGCGGATCGTACTGACCGGCATGGAAGCCCCGCCGAATATGGGCGAAAACTACATTCGCAGCTTTCGTCAATTATACATGGATCTGGCGGATGATAACGATGTGACCTTTATGCCATTCATCCTGGAAGATGTGGCGGGTGAGCCCCGGCTGAATCAGGCAGACGGAATTCATCCCACCGCCGAAGGACACCGCATTATTGCGGATAATGTCTGGCAGGTTCTGGAGCCACTGTTGAAGCATTGACAGCTGACCAGGTTTCGACGGCCTGCGAAGCATTGACAGCATGCTCCATTATGTCGGCGTGCATGGTTATCCAACATTTCCGATATTATCAGTACTGGAAGTTTCGGCAATGACATATGCTTCGCCGAAAATCCCTGTACTTACTGAAACCTGAACTTAGATACTGAAAACGCAGTTGAATGTGATATGGCCCGTTTTCTCATCCTCGCTGGAATTATCTTTGTGGTGATCGGTATCATCCTGCAACTGTTTCCCGGCCTGCTTAACTGGCTGGGCAAGCTGCCCGGAGACATCCGGCACGAATCGGGCAACACCCGTGTCTATATCCCCATCACCACCATGATCCTGCTCAGTATTATACTCACCATTGCCATCAATTTGCTGCGGAGGGTCTTATAGCGGCACGGCCTGGCAGTACCGTTGTCAGGTAAGTATGGCATGACACACGATCCTGCTAACTTATACACCAGTTTCACTCTAAAATATTCATTCATGCCCCTATTTTCCCGGTTTTTCGATCCCGAATGGCGCTTTATAGGTTGGGTTCCGGGTGTGCGAACGGGTCGCAAGATATACCTGGCTGTTGAATTCCTTGTTCTTTTCCTTGCCGTGCCGGCCCTGGTTTTCTATAACGTGATGCCGTTTTCAAAAATCGGGATACTGCTTGGGTTCACCCTGCTGTGCACCATGCTCCTTCTGCTCGACAATCGCTTCAACCGGAAGAAACTGTGGAATGTGCGCGGATTGCACAAATCATTGCGGGGTATCCTTGCCCGATTCATCCCGGCCGCCTTTTTTCTTGTCGTGATCATACTGATGCTGGAGCCGGAAAGTCTCTTCAACATGGTCCGGAATGATTTTAACGCCTGGCTTTTTGTAGTGATCGCCTATCCCCTGTTATCCGTCTATCCGCAGGAGATCATCTACCGTGCCTTTGTCTTTCACAGGTATGAATCGATATTCCCGAAGCAACGGTTCATGATCCATGTGAATGCAATCAGTTTCGGCTATCTTCACATTATTTTCGGTAATTATCCAGCCATTTTCCTCACGTATGGTGCCGGGTATCTCTTCGCACGCACATATGCCGAATCAAAGTCTTTGCTGGCCGTCTCCATTGAACACGCCCTGTATGGCATCCTGATCTTCACGGTTGGATTCAACCATTATTTCCTTAATTCCATCGTTCTGGACCTTAACATTTTCTTCAATTAGTGCACATCATTCTGACGCCCATCCCTCCTGTCGGGATCGGTTGATGGGCGGTTAAAAATAACGCCAGATCCGTTATCATAATCTTTTTCCGGGTGGATTGTTTCATGCTTTAGCCGACATTTCGTCTTGCCTTTGATCGGACTTGCAAGTAAATTAGCTACCAGGGAGTTACCACGGTTTTCCACCCTAACCCAGCGGCCATGAAAACGGTAATGTCAATCCTTATCTTTCTCCTCTGTGCACTCACCATCCCGACGAAGATTACGGCACAGCAAACCCCGGAATTTGACCTTCAAGCCTACAAGCAGTTTCTGGAAGAGCACCAGGTTCTGTCCTATGACGGACTTTTGGATCTGTACCCGTTCGACGAGCTGCTCGGCGAATCGCCCGCCCGGTTCAGCGACGCCCTCTATGCCGACACCGTGCAGCGGTTTTACCGGCTCAATAAGGAGGAGATTGCACTGCTGGAACGGCACAGTTTCATGGTGACCGACCGGATCCGCTACCAAAGTTTCGGAGAGGCGTTCTTCACCATTTACAAACGCGACCTGCCTGTATACCTGTCCAGCGATGCCATCCTGCACGCGCTGCACATGTCCTACTCAGAAATCCTGCAGAACCTGGAGCACCGGGAACTCAAACCACGCCTGGAACAGCTGCTCGCCGGGCTCCACGAGCAGCTTCCCGAACTCGACGAGCGTTACGGTAACGGGCGGATGATGATTCGCAGCCTGCGCGACATCGATCTTTACCTCACCATCCCACGGCTGTTGCTGGGCCAGCAGGCCACCCCGTATTTCACCGGAAATGAGGCAAAAGTCGAGGAACTGATGAAACTGATCGACGAACGGTCCATGTCCGAGTATCCGCTTTTTGCGCACGTCCCGAGAACCATCGATTTCAGTCAGTTCACGCCGCGCGGACATTACACAAACAGCGAGGCGCTCACCCGCTACTTCCAGGCCATGATGTGGCTCGGCCGAACAGAGTTCTACCTCATCCTCCCAAAATCTTCTGAATACAACAATCTGAGTGAGGAAGAGCGCAACCAGATTGCCCAGCGGCAGACCATCAATGCCTACCTCATCCAGGAGGCGCTTGCCGAGCCGGAACTGACCCGGAGCCTGCGCCAGATGGACCGCATCATAACCTTTCTGTCAGGTGATTCCGACAATGTCACACCCGATCATCTGAGTCAGCTGCAACTCAGGACCGGATTCGACGATGCATCCGCGCTCACCGATATGGATGTCTATCTGACCTTTCGCCGCTACCTGGAACAGGCGCCTTACGCCTCCCAGCGCATCCTTTCGCAAATTCTGGTAACCGATCCGAACACACCGGACAAAATCGAGCCGGCATCGGCCTTCCTGCTGCTTGGACAACGGTTCATCATTGACTCGTTCGTGATGGGCAATGTGGTATACGACAAGGTTGCAAACCC
>SLLP01000265.1 GCA_007133995.1 Balneolales bacterium | reverse complement strand
CATGAGCAGTATCCGGATGTGCGATTTCAAGTGGTGGGGCCCCATGACCCCACACTTCCGCATTCACTGCCGGCCATGGAAGTGGAACAATGGAAGCGAAACGGAATTGTGGATTTCATTGGCGGAGTGAAAGATGTGCGACCCTTCCTGCAAGCGTGCAGCGTATATGTGCTGCCCTCATACCGCGAAGGCACTCCGAGATCGGTGCTCGAAGCCATGGCCACCGGCCGGCCTGTGATTACTACAGACACCCCCGGTTGCCGTGAGACGGTACAAGCGGGCGAAAACGGCTTCCTGGTTCCGGTTAAATCGGTCTCAGCACTGTTGGAGAGGATGCAGGAGTTTGTGCGCAATCACGGCCTTGTTGTAAAAATGGGACGCCAAAGCCGCCGGCTTGCCGAGCAGAAATACGATGTACGTAAAGTTAACCATACCATCCTTGAAGCACTTGAAATAGGTGACAGCAGTAGTGCCGGTCTTCATTACGGCAACGGGAACAAAAACCGGAGCAACAGCGCGGATTCTGAAGATCATAACCAGGAAGAGACAAATAATCATAAATTGATTAGCAGGGAGGTGAAAAGTCATGCCTAAAAACCTGCTCATCAGAATAAAAAAATTACCGGAGAAGCTCTACAGCGACTACCGTACCATTCGCAACGATCACAGGATTAGAAATGGCAGGCTGCAATGGCCCTATAAAAGCCTTTATGATGTGGTTTGGGTCGAGCCGGCAAAAATCGTCGGCACAATGTATAAAAAAGATCGTTTCCCCGGCCACTACCGAGGCCGCATCCTCCCGGGTGACTGGGACAGGAACATCAAACCAATTGAAGATTCCACCGCGTTCATGGTCCTTCATCAACGGTATATGGAAGGAAAGGAATGGGAGGAAATTCTCCGCAATCCCCGACTCCGGGTTGGGGAACTGGATGAAAAACAGATCCGGAAATATCGTGAGAAAGCCGCCATGCGGGATGCGGTCTACCAGGATCTGAAAGAATCAGGCTGGAAATTGAGCACGATCAAAAAGAAGTCCATTTTCCTGACTGATGAGCTTAATGTGAATGTGGCCCGGGATGGTTCTTTAATCCGAAATAACAGCGGACTCCACCGTCTGGTTATGGCCCGGTTTCTCGGGTTGGATCGCATTCCCTGCCATATCCATGTAGTTCACAATGAGTTCATCGAAAACATGAAAGAAGAGGCCTCCAATGAAGAGGCAGATAGTCATTCATCCCTTAAGAGCTGTATTAACAATTATATGGAACAAGCGCCGGATGTTCATCATCAGAAACAAACCTTGTCACAAGCAACTGAAGCGAACACTTGAAACGCGTATTCGACATATCGGCATCATTCCTGGGACTTTTGATCCTCTCGCCGCTCCTCGCTCTGCTGGCGGTGTGGATCAAAGCCGATTCGCCCGGCCCCGTTTTCTTCCGCCAGAAACGGATCGGCCGTAACAGGCAGCCGTTCAACGTGCTCAAATTCCGCACCATGACCCATCGCAATCCTGATGCCATAGACCAGCACACCGAACAGGTCGTAAGCGCCGCTGCCGACAAGCGCATCACCAATGCCGGACGTTTCCTGCGCCTGACCAGCCTCGACGAGCTTCCGCAGTTGCTGAACATACTGAAAGGGGAGATGAGCCTGGTGGGACCCCGTCCCGTCATCCCCGAACAGCTGGAAGTCGTACCGCACTGGTTCGACGACCGTTTTCTTGTGCGGCCGGGAATCACAGGACTGGCGCAGGTCAGGGGCCGGCGTAGCCTCAGCTGGGAGCAACAGCTCGAATACGATACCACATACGCCCGCAAGCACGGTCTTTTTCGCGACTTTAGCATTTTACTGCAAACGATCTGGGTGGTCCTCACCGCCAAAGGTATTTATGGAGACGAATCAAAAAACTGGCGGGCCTATCGCGACAAATGGGCACGTCATTCAAATAAGGAGATATCATGATTTACATGTTCATCACAAATGACCCCGATATGGCTGAATATGCATGGGAGAGCGGGGTTCACCGTATCTTTGTCGATATGGAGTGGATGGGGAAATACGAGCGCCAGGGATTTCTGGATACCCACATGGCCCTGAGTACTTCAGAGGATGTGACCGCCATCCGCAACCGTCTGCCCGATGCTGAAATCATGACGCGCATCAATCCGGTGCATTCCGAATCATTCATGGAGATCAATGCGTCTATCGAAGCAGGCACCGATGTGATCATGCTACCCATGTTTAATACCGCCGACGAAGTGGAGAAAGTGATCCGGCTAATCGATGGCCGGGTCAGGCTCTGCCTGCTCCTGGAAACGCCGCAGGCCCTCACGCGTATCGACGATATCCTTGAATACAGCGCCGGTATCGACGAAATCCATCTCGGGCTCAATGACCTTCACCTGGGCATGGGACTCGATTTCATGTTTGAGCTGCTCAGCGGGGGTATCGTCGAATATGCCGCCCGAAAGATTCAGAACCATGACATCCGATTTGGTTTCGGTGGCATTTCACGCGTGGGTCGCAAGGACGCCGTTTCATCAAAACTGATTATCGGGGAACATATCCGGCTTGGGTCGGAAATGGTGATCCTGTCACGAGCATTTCGCATGGGCATTAACGATGTAGCGGAACTGCGGGGCAAGATCAACCTGCGTACTGAGATTACCCGGGTGGATGAATGTGTGAACAACTTCCGAAACTTCAGTAAGAAACAACTCGAGGAAAACCGCTGTAAGCTGGTAATTGCCGTGCGTAATTTTGTATCTTCCAAAAGGGAGGAAATGACTGTATGAAAACGGAAAACGCACTTTTCCTGCAAAAACCGGATGTGCTGGACCGGCAGCGAGCGCTCCTTAAAGAGCTCTTCGCCCGCTACCTGCCCGGCACAACCTGCCGCTTTGCCGGAAAACCGGAGGAAATCCCTTCCGGAGAGGCGTTCGACCTGGTCATTACCCCCCAGCTCGACTGGCTGCCCGAGGCTCTGGCGCGCATCCCGCGCCCCGAACACATTCACCTCACCAGTGCCGGCCGCGACCGGCTCGATGCCATGGGACTGGATCTGAACGGCATTACCATCACCACCTCCACCGGCGTCAACGCCACCGCCATAGCCGAGTATGTGATCGGTGGCATCCTCAGTCACACCAAACAGTTTCACCGATATCGCGACCTGCAGATGCGTCAGGAGTGGCAGCGTACCTGGCTCACAGAACTCACCGGCGCCCGCCTCGGAATCGTGGGCCTCGGCAACATAGGCACTCGCGTGGTGCAACGCGCCTTGCCCTTCGACATGGTGATTCGCGGCTGCGATGCCGCCGGGCAAGACATTCCCGGCGTGGAAAAAAGGTACGACGTCGGCGAACTGCCCGATCTCGCCGCCTGGTGCGACATTCTGGTGCTTTGCGTGCCGCTCACCCCGAATACCCGTGGACTTATCAACACGGATATTCTCGCAAGAATGCGGCCCGGCTCCCTTATTATAAACGTTTCGCGCGGACAGGTTGTCGATGAATCCGCACTCATCAATGCCCTGCGCGACGGCATTCCGGCCGGAGCTGTGCTGGATGTGTTCGATGAAGAACCGCTCCCCTCAAATCACCCGTTCTGGTCCATGCCCCAGGTTATCCTTACCCCGCACGTCGCCGGAACAACACAGCGCTACATGGAAAACATGTTTGCCATGATAAACCAAAATGGACTTCAAAGAGAGCCATATAGAAAAAAGAGGAGACTTTCATGAGACTACTGCTAAAATATCTTGCCGATCTTGCCTTGTGGACACTCGCGCTACCGATTGCCTACTTCCTCAGAATAGAGATGAACATCACCGAGCAT
>SLLP01000269.1 GCA_007133995.1 Balneolales bacterium | reverse complement strand
GCTTTAGTTGAAAGCAGGGATCGTTACCTTTCAATTCTTGAGCCTTAATGTTCTTGAAATCGGATCTACATATTCATACTACGGCATCTGACGGCAAACATACCCCGTCCGAAGTTGTCACCCGTGCCTTGGAAACCGATCTTGATGTCATAGCCATCACAGATCACGATACCGTCGCTGGTGTGGATGAGGCACAAGAAGCTGCAAGTGGAACGCGTCTTCGTGTGATCCGGGGAGTTGAAATTAGCACCCTTTTTGAAGGCAGGGAGTGCCACTTGCTTGCCTATGCGTTTGAGGATGCCGGTCTTATTAGTGAGCTGCTTTCCAACCAGAAAAACAGGCGTATTCAGCGTGCCCGATCCATCATATCAAACTTGAACAGACTTGGTTTTGATATTACATATGATGAGGTCCGGGGCGAGGCGGGCAGGGCCTCTATTGGGCGGCCTCACATTGCCAGAGTCATGATAAAGAAAGGATATGCATCCGATACCCAGGAAGTTTTTTTCCGATACCTCGGCAACGGATCCAGTGCCTATCACAAAATTGACTATCCCGATGCCATAAAAGTAATAGACAAGGTTCATCAAGCTCGTGGACTTGCCGTTCTCGCTCACCCGGGTAGTACCTATAACTTTATTGAAATCAAAAAGCTTAAGGATGCCGGTATTGATGGCATCGAATGTTATCATCCCTCCCACAATTCGGTGCACAGGCGCCGTTATCTCACGTATTGCAATAATTACGGTCTGATTGCCACCGGGGGCTCGGATTTTCATGGCACGGTCCAGAGTTATTATAATTTTGGAGTGTTGCACATTGAACTTCAAACGGAATCTCCACTTTTGAGATCTGCCGAAAGAGTGGAAAACGGTGTAACAGAAACACATTAATAAAAGCTATGCCAGTGAACAAGATAGAAGGTACATTTAACGTTAAAGATGCCAGAATTGGAATAATCGTATCCCGATGGAACAGTTTTATTACCGAGAGGCTTCTCGAAGGAGCCGTTGACATGCTGACAAGACACGGAGTTGATGAATCGCAGATAGATGTTGTATATTGCCCTGGTTCCTTTGAAATTCCGCTGGTTGCGTCCAGGCTCGCTGAAAAAGGCAAGCATAACGCGATTATCTGCCTCGGTGTGGTAATTCGTGGTGCAACACCTCATTTTGATTTTGTAGCGGGAGCAACGAGCAGGGGCATTTCCGATGTCATGTTGAAATATCAGATCCCGGTGGGCTTTGGGGTCTTGACGACGGACTCTATTGAACAGGCCGTTGAACGGGCAGGTGCCAAGGCTGGAAACAAAGGAGGAGAGGCTGCAATGACAGTACTTGAAATGATTTCCCTTGCAGGTCAGATAGACTCGCTTTAGCCTCGGACTGACACGTTAGAATTTAAACGCTTTTTAATCTTTTTATCATTGAATACAGAAGAATTAACATCAAACCAACAATCCCCTGAAGATCAGGAGAAGCAGGAGCTATTGCAGAAGAGAGGTGAGATTCCTCGTCACATTGCTGTGATCATGGACGGTAATGGCAGATGGGCGAAAAGCAGAGGAAGTGTGCGAATTGCCGGGCATAAGGCCGGAGTGGATTCAGTAAAGGACATCACGGAAGCCTGCGGGCAACTTGGCGTCAGATATATCACACTCTATGCTTTTTCCACAGAAAACTGGGGCCGTCCCAAAGGGGAAATAAGTGCCCTTATGAAATTATTGGTGCAGTCTCTGCGCAACGAAACCAGAAAACTCAATGAAAATGACATCAGACTGACATCCATTGGTGAAATTGACCGCCTGCCTCCTTCATGCCGACGTGAGTTGGAAGATGCTATTGCTCTTACTGCGGACAATAAACGCATGGAACTTTGTCTGGCTCTAAGTTATTCAGGAAGATGGGATATCTGTCAGGCAGTTAACCGCATTTCAAAAAAAGTACGGGATGGTCTGATCTGTCCGGAAGACATCGATGATGAGACCATTAACAAACACCTTTCAACTGCCCATATCCCCGACCCGGATTTAATCGTTCGAACAAGTGGGGAATTCCGGCTGAGTAACTTTCTGCTCTGGCAGTCAGCCTACTCTGAGATCTATATCACAGAAACATACTGGCCAGATTTCAGGCGAGATGAACTCTACGAGGCTATTAAATCCTATCAGAAAAGAGAACGTCGTTTTGGCAAGGTACCGTCTCATTTTGAGTTGGAGGAACCAACTGTAGCCATGAGATGAATAAAAAAACAATAACTCGGGAAATAAAGATTTTTAAAAGACGTTCTTTCACCGTGCTTCCGATTAAGATGAAAAGCAAAATATTATTTGCGGCATTATTTGTCGCCACAAGTTTCCTTGCACCCGAGGTGCTTCATGCACAAAGTTCGCGGTTTATACAGAATGGTGAGGTGGAATTCCAGCCGGTAAATCCGTTGCAAAACCAGCCAAAACTCTACGAACTTATCGATGTAACTGCTACAGGGAGTAGGTTTTACAGTGAAACATTCATCGTCAGTGCATCTAATCTGAATGTAGGAACCAACATCAGGATTCCCGGGGAGGAGATACCACAGGCTATCAAGCGACTTTACAACACCGGTCTTTTCTCCGATGTCAAGATTTACAAACAAGAGGTGGGGCGTGATGGTGTGATTCTGGAAATCGAAGTGACCGAACAGCCCAGACTTGAGAGATACACCATTGAAGGTACCCGTAGATCACACCGCCGCGATCTGGAGAAAAAGATTGCCCTGTCTCGTGGATTTGCAGTGACCGAATCGGCCAAGACCCAGTCGGTTAATACAATTCTACGCTACTATGAAAGTCGTGGGTATCGGAGCACGACCGTGGATGTCGAGGTCACTGATCCCGACACACTCCGAAACAGGGTTTCACTTGTCTTCCATGTGGATCGCGGCGAACGAGTTCAGATCCGCCGGATTGAATTTGAAGGCAATGAAAGTTTTTCAGATCGGAATCTGCGCCGAAATTTTGGCGATGTTAAACGTGACCGCTGGTGGCGAATATTCACACGCCAGACGTTCATCCAGGATGAATTTGCAGAAGGGAAGGACGAGTTGCTTTCATTTTACAGAGAGAACGGATTTATGGATGCCCGGATCATAGATGATTCCGTTTATGTTTACAGCAGGCGAAGGGACAAGGAATCTATTGGTGTCTTCCTGAAAATTGAGGAAGGCCCGCAATACCGCATCCGGAATATCACGTGGGAAGGGAATACTGTCTATACGGATGAGCATCTTACAAATGCGCTTGATATGGTGACCGGAGATGTATTCAATGAGACGAAATTTGAAATGAATCTCAGGCAGAACCGGCACGAGACAGATGTCACAAGCATGTATCAGAATGTTGGTTATCTGTTTTTTAATGTGCAGCCGGAATTCGAGCGTGTGGATGGCGATTCGCTGGATATCACACTTTTTATCATTGAAGATGATATTGCAACCGTGAGAATGGTTGAGTTTCTGGGCAATACCAAGACCCATGATGATGTGGTTCGTCGTTCACTAAGAAATTTACCAGGGTCGCGATACAGCCGCTCAGCTATTATGAGGTCTATCAGGGAACTTTCTCAACTCGGTTACTTCAATCCTGAGGCGATTCAGCCTGATCTGGATGTAGATTATGAAGAAAAGAAAGTGGATATCATCTACTACCTGGATGAATCCATGAGTACCGACAATTTTGAATTTTCGGGTGGGTATGGAGGTCGACAGTTTGGACTAATTCTCGCTGCACGAGTCAATTTCAACAACTTCTCGGCTCGGAATCTCTTCAATGGCGAGGCATGGCGTCCACTGCCCAGCGGTGACGGCCAGCGACTT
>SLLP01000127.1 GCA_007133995.1 Balneolales bacterium | reverse complement strand
TGATGTCGTAGCGGTCGGGCACGCCCGGATCCAGGAAATTCGTGAACCCCTTGAAGTCGGGCTCGTCGACGATGGCCGGACCCGAAATGCGCTCGAAGCCGTTGACGATGAGCACCGGGCGGCGGCGCTCTTCCGACAACGCCACAGCCAGGGTTTCCGACGGGAAACTCTTTCCACCGTCGTTGGCCGCCACCACCTTGAACTGGTACATCACCCCGGGGTCGAGGTCGCGCAGTACCAGCTCGGGCTCGGTGGTCATCCGCCCGCCGTCGAACGGCGCATCCCCCCGCTTCTTGTAGACGATGTAGCGGTCGGGGTCGGCCGTGGGTTCAAGCGTGTCGGCCACCGCCTCCCAGCGAAGCATCACCTCACCCCGGCCGATCGGGAAGACGCGGAAATTGCTCACGGGCAGCGGCTGCACCACGTAATCCAGCCGGTAGCGGTCGGCGATGAAGCGCAGCATCGCTTTGTAGATGGACCGGCTCACGTCAAAGCGGAACCGCGGATCCAGTCCGTATTGCATATCCAGGAAATTCTGGTGGGACAGCAGCTCCAGCAACACGGCGGGCACGTTCGGACGCGCCGCCTCGCTGTACATTCGGTTGAAAAGGTGGCGCCGGTTCCAGGCCGGATCCCAAGTGCGGCGGATGTCCTCGACGATCTCCGTCTGCATGATGTCGCCCAGGTCGCGATTGGCCAGGCGTGAGACCTTGTCCGGGAACACGCGCAGTGAATCCACGTCCTCGATGCTGTAGATCATCAGCGTGCCCTCGACTGTGTCGTTGCGGGTGATGCCGGCGTCGGTGTGGAAGGCCAGCGACAGGTCGATCGGGATGCCCAGCCCCGGCGTGTCGCGATCCCGGTTCGGTCCGAACGGTGCGCCGCGGAGGTAGTTCACCCACTCGCCGCGCCCCTGAAAATCGTCGACCACATCCGACCGCCCCTCGCTGAGGCCGTAGACCAGCGTGTCGGGCATGCCGGCAAACTGCATGTAGTAGCGCGCGGCTTCCAGATAGCGCGGACGTCCGCCGGTCTGCCCCTCGCGCTCGATGTTGCCCATGCCGCCGCCAAAACGGACCGCATCGGCGGTGACCACGGCCGGACGCCAGCTGTAATTGGACAGCTCCACGCGTCCCTGATCCGGGTTCACGCCCTGTTCAAATTCGAAATGCCCGAGGTAGACCCAGGTCCCGCCGCCGATGGTCTGATTCACGCTGAAACCGGTGCGCCCGCCCCGGTGATAGACCGAGTAGACCGCATCGTCGGCCGACTCTTCAAGCGAAGCATAGGAGACATACACGGCGTATTTCCCGTCCTCGGGGATATCCGGCACCCATTGCACCACGGCCTCGCCGTCCTCGCTGGTGGACCGGTAACGGTACGAACCCTGCCGGAACGGGTTTTCCCCGTCGCCGTACGGCGGCGAGCCGATGGCAAAGCCCGGGCCCGCATCCCCCCAGGTTCCCGTCAGCACCACGCGTCCGTCCCCGGTGGACCCGTCAAAATCGACGATCGCCTCGTTGTGCTGGAGGTCCCGCTCGCGCGGCACCCAGACATGCGCCCCGGCGTTTTCCAGCATCGGGATGATATAGGGGATGGTGAATGACATCGGCAGCACATCTTCGACCGTCTGGAACAGGCGCGGACGCTGCCACTCCCACCGCTTCTTCTGCCGGTCATAGTACCAGCCGTGGCTGTGCCAGAGCGCGATCTGCCGGCCTTCGAGTCCGCGCTCCGGCTCCACATGCCGCCCGTGCCGCTGTACGATCGGCCTCGGCCTGATCTCGTCGGCATACGGCATGCGCTGCAGGTCGTAATCGTCGAACGAACGCCGGTAGATGTTCGGGATCAGCTGGTGGATGGGCTCGTCCACTGCATAGAGCGTTACCTCATAGTTGCGAAAACGGTGCGGCAGTCGTTCGGCGAGCATTTCGTACAGCGCGTCGACGGTCTCCGGTCGCATCGGCGTGTACGAAAAGTTGGCGTTGAAATGAACTTTGGCCGCCGGCGCCTCCTCGTCCAGCTCGATGTGCCGGATCTGCACTCCCGGCGCCAGCCGCACCGGATGCTGCGTCACGTATACATCCCCGACCATCTCCATGACCGCTTCGCGCAGCTCCTCAAGCGGATCCACCGGCTCGGGTTCGGGCGTGACCACCGGCTCGGGCACGCGGCACGACTGCACCAGCACCATTAGCAAAATCACCCCTGTAATGCGAATCATACCTTTGCAGGCAAGGCTCGTTAGCCGGCCTCCTGTGGAATCAGCGGGCGCACAATCTTTTGGAAGGGCCGGCTCCCGGTGCGGGGATTTCAGCAATGTAGGCGTCAGACCGGACATAAGGTGCATCCCGAAAACCTGTTAATTGAGGGGCTTTTCAAATCGCCAGAATACACGATCGACACGCGCCCCCGCATGATGGGCATAGAAAGCGATTGGACCGACCCAGGGAATGATCGCCTTTTTGTTGCCTTCGGATTTCAGGTCGCTCAGGCAGCGCTTGAGCAGCACCTCCCCGATTCCCCTGCCGCGCAGCACATTGGAAGTGCCCATGGGGCCTACCCATCCGCGGCCCACGTTGTTGCCGTTGTATGCGGAAAAACCGCGAATCCGGTCATTGAATCGGGCTATGTGGATGGCGACCGGGTTTTGAAGAAATGCCATGGATACCTCATGGCGCCACAGGGCAAATTCATCCTCAAGAAAACGGAGAAGCTCCACGCGATCCTCCTCGGTGGCCCGACTGATGACGATGCCCTCCTCGGCCAGGTCCTGCTCCTTCCGGGCGGTATCCCAGTCCCGGCTCTCCAGGTCGGCGATCAGATTGGTCGTGTCATCAAAACGCGCAAAGCCCATCCGCCAGGCAAAACAGAGCGCTTCGGTGTAGCGCGGATCGATGCCGGGCTGGAAATAGTTGAGCGGCACATCAAAGATCCGCACTTTTCTGATTCCTCGCTTGCGGAACAGGTCCTCCATCATCCCATACATCTGGCGCGCGATTCCCTTTTTCCGGTTGTCCGGGTCCACCGCCATCAGTTTCAGGTAGCCGATCCGTTCGCCCCGGATATCCCTGGTGACGCCCTGCATGAAACCGGTTATCCGGTCCCTGTCTTCCGCAACCAGTACCATATCCCGGTCGAAATGAGGGTCTCCGTTCAGCTTTTCCTTCAACAGTTCGGATGTGATGTCATCATGCACCAGGGATTTTTCGAGAAGCTTCAGGACAGCGTCGAAATCCGCATCTTTGTAATTTCTGATCATATAGAGTCTCTGAATAGGGTTTTTAGAGGGTTTTGAGGTAATTTACCATGAAAATAGGGTCTTTTTGTGAGATTCTCATTAATCCGACAATAATCTGTCACTGAGCCGACTTTAATCCTTCCATTATTCGTCACTGAGCCGGTTTTAATCAGACATTAAATCGCGGACTGCCTTCTCCATCTGTTCATAATCCAGGTACCCGGGAGCATAAAACCGGATGTGGCGGTTCCGGTCCAGAAAATAGGTCGTGGGGATGACGCTCAGCGGACCGTATTCCTGCTGGGCGGTGCCGTCGTCGACCGGCACCGGATAGTTGATTCCGAATGACTCGGCAAAGTCGGCAACGGCCTTACGCGCACCGTTTTCATCCAGCGATACCCCGATCACCTGCACGCCGGCCTCGCCGTACTCCTCCTGAAGACGGATGAGCGCGGGCACCTCGTCCCGGCACGGCGGACACCATGTAGCCCAGAGGTTGAGCACGATGATGCGGCCATCGTAATCGCTAAGACGGATGGGCTGACCCCGCTGATCCACAAGCTCGAAATCGGGTCCGCGGTATTCGCGTGTTGCAGGAAACAGGTCGGCCGGACGCCAGGTTGCCTCGTCCGGCACCGTGTCCCGGTCCGTTTCATCAATTCCGAGAGTCGAAGCCGACTCATTCGCAGCCGGGACTTGCCGAGCCGGATCAACCGTTACCGGCGCATTTGTTACCGGCGTATCCGTAACCGGTGCATCAGCCGTTCTGACCTGCATCAGCAATGCCAGAATAAGTGCCGCCAGTCCGATGAGCACCAGCACCATAATCCAAAATGATCTTTTTTTCATGTTTTTTGGCCGTATTTTAGTTTGTTTAATATTTGCGAATCATGTAATCGCAATTACTAGCACAATCTTCACATCCTCTCTCAATGATACAAATAAGCATCGCAAACCGGAACGACCGCCCATGCTTACAGCCCGCAATCTGACACGGCTGATTGACGGCCGGCCTATCTGGACCGGCCTTTCACTGGATCTTGGTCCCGGCGAACGGGTGGCGCTGCACGGTCCTTCGGGGTCGGGCAAAACCCTGCTGATGCGTTCCCTGGTCGGACTTGATGCGGTAGATGGCGGGGAAATCCGTTACCGAAATCGAAACATAGAAGATTGGAACCTGCCGGAATACCGCCGCCTGGTGCGCTATATCCCGCAGGATGCGGCTTTTGTATCCGGGACCGTGCGGCAGAGCATCGATCTGTTTTTCACCTTCAAAACCAACCGGGATCTGGAATTTGACACCGCTCAGCTGGACGCCTTTCTGCAGATCCTTCAGCTTCCAGGGTCTTTTTTGGACAAAACAGCAGATCATCTGTCCGGCGGCGAGAAACAGGTGGTGGCGATCTTGCGCTCGCTGCTGCTCAGGCCGGAAGTGCTGCTTCTGGACGAGCCCACATCCAACCTGGATGAAGCGATGGTGAATCGGGTGGAAAGGCTTATTGATGTGTGGATGGATGACGATCCCTCCCGCTGCTTCATCTGGACCAGCCACGACACCAGGCAGCTGGATCGCATCACCTGCAGGTCGATCATCCTGAACCCTGATGCTGTCACGGAAAAACGCAAATCAGCTACCTCAGCTGTCGATACGCAGAACCGATAGCGTTGCGCGCGACAATCCACATCTATGAATTCATATCATACCATTCGCACCCGATAGACCGGATCCAACATCTCACATCCCGCTGAACATTACACTCGAAACCGTAAAACAGACTCACTGTGGAGAACACGACTTACATCGTCATCAGCAATGTCCAGCTGGCCCTCGCGGCCCTGTTGCTTCTCATCAATATCGGACTTTCGGTGGTGCTGAAGCTGGGCCTCGGCCGGGACCTGCTCGTTGGCGCGGTACGGATGACCGTGCAGCTGGCCCTTGTGGGGCTGGTACTGGAGTGGATCTTCCAGACGCAAGAGCCGCTGCTGATCCTGTTGATGGCTGCGGTGATGGCCGGACTTGCCGGGGTAGCCGCCGTGCAGCGCACAAAACGGCGGTTCCCGGGCGTGTATTGGAACAGTCTGGTGACGATCAGCGCAAGCGCTTTCCTGGTCACCGGCGCGGCTGTCACGGGTATTTTGCAGGTGGATCCCTGGTACGATCCGCAGTACCTGATACCGCTGCTCGGTATGGTGCTGGGTAATGCACTTACGGGTATTTCCCTGGGGCTGGATCGGATGATGGAAGGATGTGTGCGAAACCGCAACTGGATCGAGACGATGCTCTCGCATGGCGCCAGCCGGTGGGAGGCGGCCCACGAAGAGATCCGCCAGGCGCTGCGTACGGGTATGATCCCGACCGTCAATGCCATGATGATCATGGGCATCGTGAGCCTGCCGGGGATGATGACCGGACAGATTCTCGCCGGCGCCGCCCCGCTGGATGCGGTCAGGTACCAAATTGTGATCATGTTCATGATCGCTGCCTGCACCGCACTGGCCACGCTGGGTGTGGTGCTGCTGGCTTACCGGATGCTATTCTCGGAAAATCACCGGCTGATGAGTTCGCGGATCATCCACAAAAAATAAGAGCGCCAAAACGGTGATTCGCCGGCCGGACAGGATTTGAAGCCCGTTTGAAAAGCGCCGGGCGTGACTCGTATGACCCATGCTAATCTTTATCACTCGTGTTACTCTTTGGGCACATCCAGTTCATGCACCAGTTCATCGCATTCGCGCTCCACTTTTGTGATGCGTGCATCGGACAGTCCAAGCTCCCGGAGCAGGTCCAATTCATCGGGCACCATGCGGCACAGAACGACACCCTTATCCAGCAGAAATTCCTTTTCCTTACGGTTCAGGCTGCTTAGACAGGTGACCGGATGCAAGCCCGCCAGGCCGATCCGGTGCTTAAGACTGCTTTTATTTGGATAATCCCACCCCAGCATCACCAGTCCGGTGCAAACACCGTAGGAGATCGCATCGTCGGTAAACCGGGTATTGGTGACGATCCATCCTTCAAATTCGCTGTAATCTTCGCTGCTGAGTATTCTGGCATCGTTCTTGCTACTACCCGCATTTTTTCCGATGCGATCGACAGGGTTCTTTTGGCTGTCTATGTTGTGACTGTCTTGGCTGCCGTGGCTGTATTGACTGCTGTCATTTTTGTGATTGCCGTGGCTTTTGCGCCCGGCTTCAACCCGGTCTCCACTGGTGTTTCCATTTCGCGACATCACCACGTCACGAAAACGCGAATGGATGTAGAGCGGCACTTTTACATCACATTTCACACCCGGGCGGTTGTGGAACTTGCACTCAACCAGGATGAGTTTACTGTTTTTGTGGGCCAGAACGTCGATCTCGTGGGCAACACACTTACCTGCGACCATTACTCCCACCTCTGACCGGAACCCCTGCTGCTCGAATATGGCGCCCACGAACTGCTCGAACGGATATCCGGATGGTCCCAGCTCCATGATCGCTTTTTTCAGCTTGTAACGGGCCGCCTTGGAACGCGAACGCTTCCGCAGCATTTCGTAGGCCTTGCGGTAGATCTTGCCCGTAGGGATGCCTTCGTAGAGCAGGTCATTCACCTGATCCACGACAAAGTCGATCTGTGAGTCGGTCGCGCCGGAACGCTGCAGCGAGTGGCGCAGCTTGTTTTCCGAAAACGGAACACTCTCTCCGGATGCCTTGGTTATTTTTACAGCTCGTTTGTTCATAACCCATCCTGATTCTTTTTTATAGTGATTTCATGTGTATCTTCCTGGAGCAGGAACATGCCGCTACATGCATGTGTTCCATGCAATTTATGATACCGATCCATACCAGCCAAAAAAATGATGGATCCACAATCACCATTAACAGGAAATCTGAACGATATCAGTTAACATTCATGGCAAAAGATACAAGAACCTCCCTGACCGTCACGGTATTCATTCTGCTGTTCATACTGAACATCCTGTTGCAAATGCTACTCTCCGGCGAACCCCTGGGACGCCTTTTTAGTGAAGTTTTCACCACGGTAATGGGTTTTTTCAATCTGATATCGGCAATTGTAGTCTGGTTCTTCAACTATTTTTTCACATCGCGGCTTTTCTACCTGCTGGGTTTCATCATTGCGCTGGAATTCCTGGTGTTGCCGCTCATGGTGCGCTACCGCTATATCTCCTTCAAACCCAATCTCTTCGTCTCGGTGCTCGGCGCATTTTACATCTGGCTTGTATTTCGCATCATGGCGGTTATTTTCGGGTGACCCCTTCACTATCAGGAAACCCCTTACTCTTAAGGTGAGACTTTCATTTTTCAATTGAAATTTTTTGATTGATTTTCAATTTGATGGCGCAGCATGTCTGGAACATATCGTCCCGTCCGCCGCACGATTTTTATCTGTGCCTGGATGTCGGTTCATACTTTGACCATGAGCATGATCCGGAGGATATTTTCGACCGCGGCTTCACCCGGCCGATTCCATTGCAAAAACGTGACATACTGGTAACGATCTATTTCAATGGTGATGTGAATGTGCCTGAATTTACGGTCAGGTCGTATGAGTCACTGACGGAACCCGAGCAGGCTCAGGCTGATTCAGTTGTGCGCCGGATCCTGGGCGCCGACCTGGATCTCGCGCCTTTTTATGACCAGGCAGCCGATGATACGGTTCTTGCTCCTCTGTTTCCCGAGTTGTACGGACTAAAACGGCTCAGCCGAGCCCATTTCTTTGAGGATGCGGTCAACCGGATTATCCAGACACAGATCAAGCACAAACCGACGGCGCGCAAGATGGTCTATGAAGTGCGCAGTGCCTTCGGGACCCGGCTCGAATCGGACGGCGGGATGGTGCCTGCTTGGCCGCGCCCGGAACAGCTGGTCAGTGCAGATCCGGTGACGATGAAGCGGTACGGCCTGTCGCTGCGCAAGGGGGAATACCTGGTCGGACTGGCTGATGAACTGCTGCACGGAAGATTGGCGGAGGCTGCTGTCGCGGCTAAAATGCACGATGCCGGCACAGGGACGAAAACAGACGTGCCTGATGACCGTATGGAAGCGAATACATCGTCCCTTATCAGAGCATTTGGCGGCCAGAGCGATGCACGGGATGGGATCGAGTCACTGCCTCCGAAGGAGCTCTACGAACTGCTGGTGTCGGTTCGCGGCATCGGTCCGACCACCGCGCAGGACCTGGTCCTCTTTCGTAACCGGACCGACGGGTGGTTTTCCAGCCATATCGAACGCGGACGCGAAAAAGCCGTGCGCCGTTGGATCATCCTCTCCTACGGTGGCGATCCGGACCGCTGCAGCGAGGCCGAATTCCAGGAGATGATCTGCCGGTGGAAAGGATACGAAGCCGCCGCGTTGGAATTCCTGTACGTGAACTGGGTGCTGTCGGAGAAACGATCAGGCACAACGGACTGAGCTTATTCGAATTACGAAGCGGAAATCATTTCGTTCGTTTATGATGCGACAAAATTAGCGCTGAGAAAAAAATTAGCGTTGAAACCGGGGCGGACGGCGCTCGCGCTCGGTCGGGAACAGCTCATTCAGCTCGCTGTCCCAGGCACGACCGTTTTTCACCACCATGAACACATTTTCGGAGTTTCGTATGTCTTCCAGCGGATCCATGTTCAGAATGACAAAATCGGCCAGTTTGCCAGATTCGATCGACCCCAGATCGCTTCCCAGACCAATATAGTCCGCCCCGTGTATGGTGGCCGCACGAATAGCTTCAAGCTCGGTCATTCCGCCCTGGACGAACATCCACAACTCCCAGTGCGCTCCAAGCCCTTGCAGCTGTCCGTGTGCACCCAACTGAACACGTCCACCGGCCCGAACCAACTGCCGTGCTGACCGGGCCAGCTCGAAATGATAGAACTCCTGATCCGGCACCTTTAGCCTTCGCCGAGCCCGTGCATCTACTACATGCTGCGGCACAAATCTGAGTAACCGCAAATTCTCGAATACATCGTATTTCTGGTACCAGTAGTTTTCACCCCAAATACCACCGTATCCCACCACTAGTGTCGGTGTATATCCGACATTGGAAACCCCGAGCAGTGCGAGCATATCATTGTGCAGCGGTGCCACCGGAATAGCGTGCTCTATGCCCGTGTGACCGTCAATAATCATCGTGATATTGTGCTGTAGCATGGATCCGCCTTCAGGGAACACATTCAATCCGATTTCCCGCGCCGCCTCCAGCACCCATTGCCGCTGATCCCGGCGAGGCTGATTGTAACTCTTGACGCCGGTCGCACCTACCGCCTTGTGCCTTAGCAAATGATATCGGGCATCATCAAGGCTCTCAATCTCCGCCTTGTTCGGATTCTCCGCTCCGTAGAGGATATATCCGGTGGAATAGATGCGTGGCCCGATCATACGGCCGGCTTTCACCTGCTCCGACAGCGCGAACACCGACTGCGTGCTGGCGGATGGATCAAAAGTAGTGGTTACGCCGTAAGCCAGGTTCGCCTCGTATTCCCACAAACGATTCGGTATGATATCCAGCGTGGAGTAACCCATGTGCGCATGCACATCCACAATGCCGGGCATGATCGTTTTGCCAAAAACGTCAAACACACGGGCACCATCGGGAATGCGGATATCCTCAACAGAACCCACCTCCACAATCCTGTTGTCGCGAACCACGATAGATCCGTTCTCGATAACCTCATCGTTCCTCATCGTGATGATTCGGGCATTACTGTATACTGTCATGCCGCCGGGCCTCGAAGCCTCAAGCTCCAATACTACATCAATTATCTCCGGATTGTATTTCACATTTCCATTTTTCCAGTCATTGCGGTCTTCCGGCTCCTCTTCATGTTTCTCAGCCATGCGAAATAGCGGTCGTACTTCCTGCATGTAAACCGCATTGCCAAGTGCGAATACCAGGTGACGTGCATCGGCTGACCAGCTGATCCAGTCCCCACCGTACCGTGTGAGTTTTCGCTGAGGCAGCGATGTGCTTTCTGATGATATTTCCAGCGGATCACCGCCCGCTCTGGGCATCGGCACTACATAAATATTGTGGAGATCCTTGAATGCAAGAAACCGGAAATCCGGTGACAATACCAGTTCTTCGGCCTTCTCGCTGACAACATGGTGCATGTAATCCGATCCATCGGTTTTAATGCTCGACAGCTTGGACTGTCGATTTTTTGTTTCGAAGTAAAAAAGTCGTGACCCGTCAGGGCTCCATTGAATGCGAGGCATTCTGCGATTTGCACCGCGGTTTGCTGTCTCCGTGACATGCGTCACCTCACCGGAATCCAGGTCCTTGATATTGATATTGAGGAAAAACTCCGAACTCATGTCTTTCCCGCGGTTTACAATACCGCTTCCCTGCAGGTAAGCTACCTTGCTGCCGTCAGGAGAGATCACCGGATTGGCATATTGATCAGGTTTAGTAGTGATCTGCTCCACGTCTCCCCTGCGTCCGATTCTAACTTTTTTGATATGCCCGCCGTGTTGATCATCCCATGTGGCATAGACAACATATTGTCCGTCTCGTGACACCGAAGGGGCATACTCCAGATGTTCGCGCGTTTCGGTCAGACGCTCGGGCTGCCCGTCAGGCAGCGCCATCCTGTAGAGATACCCGGCCGCCTGGAAAATGAGGTGCTCCTTGTCCGGAGTCAATACCGGCCACCGGATCACCCTGGCACGGAATCTGTCATCCTCCACCGGGAAATCAAAAGAGACGGCATCGGCGATTTGCTTGCTCACCGTGGCGTTGAAATGAATTTCGGTGATCGAACCATCTTCCAAAGCAATGCGATGAAGCTTTCCGTCAAAACTGATTACAATATGCAGATTATCTGGAGTCCAGGCGAACGCGGGATAAAGCCCGTGAATAGCCCAGGTCTCCTGCTGATCGAGATCAAGGCCGTCAAACAGCACCCGTTCACGGCCTGTGTCGATTTCACGGATCATCAGCACGGATCGAGTGCCTATGCGCCGGACGAAGGCCAGTTTGTTGCCATTGGGAGATGGTGTCGGACGCACGCCTCCACCGGTTGCCCGGGTCACCGGTTCCACGCGGCCGGTTTGACGGTCGAAACGGTTGATTTGAAAGATGCCTTCATGTACATCTCTGTTGTAATCAAACGGGCCAGAGAAGCTGTAATAGATCCATCTGCCGTCAGGGGAAACCGTCGGTTCATTCTGATCGGAGGTCCAGGTCCGTTTTTCCGTGAGTTGAAGACCGGTGCCGCCCTGCACATGGTACATCCAGATTTCCCCGGCACCCAGCGACCGGGTTCCGGTAAAATGTTTTCTGGCAACCAGGTATTGTCCGTCCGGAGTCCACGCTGGTGAACTGAGCAGCCGGAACGTCTCATTTGTGACAGCGCGTCGATTGGAGCCGTCGGCATCCATCAGCCAGATATTATCACCACCGCCCCGGTCACTGGTGAAAGCAATGGTATTTCCATCGGGACTGTAACGCGGCTGCATGTCGAAAGCCGGTCCGCCCGAAAGCAGTTCCGCCTCACCGCCTGCCATCGGCACCCGGTAGATATCGCCCAGCAGATCAAATACGACATAATTGCCATCCGGACTCACATCCAGGTTCATCCACGTTCCTTCATCAGTTTGAAAGCGTATGTCCCGCGTAGGCCATCTTTCCCATTGCTCTCCTTCCACTTCCCATTCGGTGTCATTAGTTGGGACATTCTGAGCCGGCTGCTCGGTGGTGTCTTGCAAGGTCAAAATCAATTCACTGCCCGGGGATAAGATCAACATCAAAAAAATTGCAAATAACGAAGTCATGTCACAAATATTTAGCTCTGGTTGCCGGTAAAAATAGATTACAGCAAGATACAAAAAAATGTTTGCTTGCCTAACCGGCAGGTCAGCTTCTGGTTATTATTGCGTTTTGTGCAATAAAATTCAGGTCGTATTTTGTGCAGAACCTTTTTACAACCGGACATCCTCATCATTCCCTACACTTCTTACATACTTTGCTTCTCATGCTGGATATCCAAAAACGCCTGAGCAACAGGTTCTTCGCCCTTCTTGCTTTGCCCGCCACCGCCATGGGCTTTGCGCTTTCGGTTCAGATCGCGGCGCTGAGCTGGCTGCTCACCTATCAGTACGGACTCGAAATTACCGATATCGGCCTTGTTTGGGCTACAGGACCCATCGCGGGCATCATCGGGCAGGTAATCATCGGGATCATCAGCGATAATGTCTGGGTATGGAACGGACGGCGACGGGCGTTCATCGTCATAGGCGGTGTTCTGGCTTCGCTGATGCTTCTCGCACTTCCAAACATCGGGGTCATTCAGGCGGGTCTCGGACTGGATGCCATCCTGGGGATCGCCATCCTGGTTTCGATGGTGCTGGATTTATCCATTAATGTTTCGTTCAATCCGACACGATCGATTATTGCAGATGTGACTCCCGAGGGACGCGAACGGACCAAGGGCTACACCTGGATGCAGACGGTTTCGGGTACTTTTGGGGTGCTTTCCTACGCCATAGGAGCCATTTTCGGGAACATTGCCCTGCTCTATTTTGGCGTGGTGCTGGTTTTCTTCTTTTCGGTGATTCCTCCGTTTTTTGTGAAAGAGCCTAAATTTCTGGGCCGGTACGGGGAGGATGAGGATGATATCACCATAGAACTGGCAGGACAGGAGGAGATTCCGCAAAGCGTAAGTGACGCTTCGATCGGACGCATTTTCATCAGCATCCGTCCGCTCTGGGGCTTTCTTTTGTATAGGATCTATGCCATCGTAAAGCGACTCAGCGGATTCGAGTTTCCAGGCTACTATTTTGAAATATTTGCATTAATTGTCACCATCTACCTGATTGGTGAAACCCTGCTGAAATCCGAGGAGGGCAAGACAAAGGAGGAGGCCGGCAAAATCGGGTTCCAGAAGGTGCTCGCCGCCCACTCTTTCTCCTGGATCGGAGTGCAGAGCATGTTCATCTACTTTTTTGCTTTCGTCTCCTACCGGATGCCGGATCTGACCAGTGAAGGGGTGGGCACGGTGGTGAACTGGAGCTTCTTTTCTCTCAACCTGGTGGCCGCCATTATCCCTGTACTGGCCCTCGAGCCGCTTGCCAACAAATTCGGGCGGGTCCGGACCCATGCAACCGCACTTGTTATCATGGCCATCGGCTATGCCATGATCGTTTTTCTGGGTGATTCTCCTTATGTTCTTTACACACTGATGATGGTAGCGGGCATCGGCTGGGCATCGATCATAAGCCTGCCTTTTGCAATCATGTCGCAGAAAATTGCACAGAATCAAATGGGACTTTACATGGGTCTGTTCAACCTTTCGGTGGTGCTGCCCCAGCTGGTATCCAGTTTTGCCGTAGGCGATATCGTCCAGGCCGTGGACAACAAGACGGTGCTTCTGGTCATCTGCTCGGTAACCGTGGCCTTTTCTGCCGTTGCCTGGTATCTGGTGTCGGAGCCCAGGGACGAAATGACCGAAAATCCTGCCCTGCTTGACGAAAAGATTGAGAAAAAGCTTAAGAAGTAAGGAGCCGGAGAAGTGATTTATGTTGAAAATTGTACCGGTCCGTATGGCAACACACAGACGGTCACGTAAAAACCGGGTGAGTCAAGCCCGGTGAGTAGCTGACAGAATAGCAGCCATTAAAAAAACCCGACACCCCGGTTGCTGATCCGGAATGTCGGGTTCTTTTGAACTTCTTTCAGACGAAGCTGAAAAAACGGACTGAGTCTGAGGCGGGCCGTAATTGAAACGAATCGGGTCGGTCCCGCGATAATCAGTCTCAGGGTTACGGCAATGGACCTAGAAGCCCATGCCTCCGCCCATTCCGCCCATACCGCCCATGTCAGGGGGGGCACCGGCTCCGCCTTTGTCATCGTCTTTCGACGGCTTCTCGAAGACGACCGCTTCGGTGGTCAGCATCAGACCTGCAACAGATGCTGCGTTCTCAAGTGCGGTACGGGTAACCTTGGTCGGATCAATAACACCGGCCTTGGTCAGATCTTCGTACACCTCGGTGCGGGCATTGTATCCAAAGGCATCTTTTCCTTCTTTCACCTTCTGAACGACAATGGATCCCTCTGCGCCGGCATTGCTGGC
>SLLP01000157.1 GCA_007133995.1 Balneolales bacterium | reverse complement strand
GTCGGGATTGATACCTTCCACCAGTGTTTCATTCATAATCTTGTTCTGGAGGTGCAGAAAGCCCTGGAGCAGCGCTTCTGGTCTTGGGGGGCACCCGGGCACATAGACATCCACTGGTATCACGCGGTCGACGCCCTTGAGAACATGGTAGCCGTGATCCCAATACGGTCCGCCGCAGTTTGAGCATGAGCCCATGCTTATCACATAGCGGGGCTCGGACATCTGCTCGTATAAGCGTTTGATGCGCGTCGCCATCTTGAGGGTGACGGTTCCGGCCACGATCATCACATCAGCCTGCCTTGGAGATGACCTCGGGATGATACCGAACCGGTCGAAATCGTAACGCGAGGCGGCCGTGGCCATCATTTCAATGGCGCAACAGGCAAGACCAAACTGCATGTACCAGATAGATGACTTTCTGGCCCAGTTCAACGCTTTCTCAAGCGATACAATGATAATATTGCTATCCTGAAATTTTTTATCGAGTAAACCCATGAACTAAAAAAAATTGCTGATTATGTTGTAAGCCTGCCGGCCTTGTTGCTATGGTCGTGTACTATTATTTACGATCCGTCGTCTATGAGCCGTCGTCCATATCCGAAGGTTTGACCTCTGCTGCTGTACTGACCTTCTCTGCTTCCCGGCTTGCTTCAGATTCCGGACTGCCGTTTCCGTTGGCCGCCATCTCTTTCTTCCAATCCGGGAGGACAACGCCCACTCCTTCCACATAACGGGGAACAACCGGCTGGGGCTTGTCCCACTGCAGATCCCCCTTGCCCAGTTCGTACAGAAAACCGACAAAGATGAGCGAAACAAAAACGATCATGGCCCAGAAGGCGTACCAGCCCATACTCTTAAAGACGATTGCCCATGGAAACAGCAGAACAACCTCTACCTCAAAAATGAGAAACATAAGAGCTATGACATAGAACCGGTTATTAAACTGAATCCACGCATCACCTTCGGGATCTTCCCCGCATTCATAGGTGGACAGTTTTTCCGGGCTGGGGCGATTTGGACGCAACATCCAGGCAACAAGCAGTGTGATTCCGGCAAATACAGCGCCAATAATCACAAATAGTAACACGTACCCATAATCAGCAAGCATACAGCGCTATCAATTAGGTTCTGTAATAATATTACGATGTGTGAAAATAACCAATTACAGGCTGAATGTCACCCAAGATTATCGAGTCTGAAACTCTGCAGGATACGAATGTAGTTAGCTCGTTCGAAAGACGTGGGATCAGCTACCGAAGCGGAGCTCATGGCACCCTTCATATCCTCAACGGAATCGTATTCATTCTGCTCCATCCAGATCTTCATTTCTTCCGTGATGGTGAACAGCTTGTCAGACCCTTCGCGAAGCAGCGAGGAGGCCATCTGGGTTACATCGGCACCAACCATGATCATCTTTATGACGTCCTCTGCAGAATGGATACCGGTGGTTGCAGCTAGACTGCATTTAAGATGTGGACGAAGCATGGCGATCCAGCGCAGGGGCAGCCGTTTCTCAAACGAGTTGCTAAGTTCCAGGCTAGGGGATACTTCCTTGGTTTCCAGATCGATATCGGGCTGATAAAACCTGTTGAACAGCACGAGTCCGTCCGCACCGGCTTTTTCAAGCCTTTTTGCCATATTGGCAAACGCACTGAAATAGGGGCCGAGTTTAATGGAGACAGGGATGGACACTGATTTCTTGACTGCCATCAGATCATTTATATACATCTGCTCAACCTTTTCGGATGTTATTTCAGGATCGGCGGCGATATAGTAAACGTTCAGTTCAAGTGCATCTGCTCCGGCTTCCTGCATCTTTTGAGCGTAGCCTGTCCAGCCGCCTTCAGAGACTCCGTTGAGGCTGGCAATGACAGGGATGTCGACGGCTTCCTTGAGCTTGCGAATGTGCTCCAGGTAGTCTTCGGCTTCCAGGTTGTGATACTGCTCCGGCTCGGGAAAATAGCTCAATGCTTCCGCATAACTTTCCGATGCAATATTGGTAAAATGGTCAAGCGCCTGGTTCTCCTTTGAAATCTGTTCTTCAAAGAGGGAGTACATGACAATTGCCGCAGCGCCGGCATCTTCCAGCCGCTTCACTTTTGAGATGTCTATGCTCAAGGGTGAAGCCGACGGGACCAGCGGGCTTTTCAGTTTAAGGCCTAAATATTTGGTTTCCAGATTCATAACTGAGAGTGTTTAAATAGTTTCTAAATGAGAGTTGCAATCAGAGCCCCGGCAGTACCAGCAGCCGGGGCTCTGATTCAAATAATTATTCATGATTCCTGTTTCGCAACAGGTTCATACATTTTTTCGAGCTCAACATACTGACGCCAGCGCTCTTTCACATTTTCCTGCGACTGCTTCATGTACTGCGAAGCAACGGCAGGATGCGATTTCGAGAGCATCAGATAACGCATTTCGTTGTAGGCGTACTCCTTGAACGGCACTTTCGGATCCTTCGAGTCAAGCGAGAAGGGATTCTTGCCATCCTTGGTCAACAACGGATTATAGCGGAACAGCGGCCAGTAGCCCGACTCCACCGCAAGTTTCTGCTGATTCAGCCCGTATTTGAGGTTGTAACCGTGAGCGATACAGTGACTGTAGGCTATAATGACCGACGGTCCGGGATAGGCTTCGGCCTCCATGATAGCCCGGATGGTCTGTGTGTCATTGGCACCCATAGCGATGCGTGCCACATAAGCAGCACCGCCCGAGACTGCCAACAGACCCAGGTCTTTCTTTGGGTTCTCCTTGCCTGCTGCGGCAAACTTGGCCACTGATCCTAGCGGTGTCGCCTTGGATCGCTGTCCGCCTGTATTGGAGTAGACTTCGGTATCCATCACCAGGATGTTGATATTGCGCCCTGATGAAAGTATGTGATCGAGACCGCCGTAACCGATGTCATACGCCCAACCGTCACCACCGAACGCCCAGACACTCTTGTGCACAAGGTAATCTGCCAGACTCAACAGTTGGTTCACCGCTTTTTTGTCTGACTTTCCATTCGACGAGCCTTCGAGCACCTTTTTGAGATCGGCTACCCGCTGACGCTGCTCAAAAATACCGGGTTCATCGGACTGATCCGCCGTCAGGATCGCTTCTTTGAGCTTGTCGGGCACGGCACCGTTGATCTCGCGGAGCATGCGGCGGGCCTGTTCGGCCTGCTTGTCGATGGTCAGACGGAAGCCGAGTCCGAATTCAGCCGTATCCTCAAATAGTGAGTTTGACCATGACGGGCCGAGACCTGCTGCGTTCTTGGAGTATGGTGTGGTTGGCAGGTTACCTCCGTAAATGGAGGAACAACCGGTCGCGTTGGCGATGATCATGCGATCGCCATAAAGTTGTGTAATCAACTTTACATATGGTGTCTCGCCACAACCTGCACAAGCACCTGAAAACTCAAATAACGGCTGCAGGTATTGGGATCCCTTGACCGTGCCCTGCTTCAGCTCGTTGCGATCAAACTCGGGAATTTTTAGGAAGAAGTCCCAGTTTTCCCGCTCATTTTCCAGATGAGGTTCGATCTTATCCATATTGAGCGCCTTGCGTCCAACCTGTTTTTTATTTTTGGCGGGGCAAACTTCCACGCACAACTCACAAGCGGTGCAGTCCTCAGGCGAAACCTGGATGCTGACCATGGTTTTGTCCGGCCACTCGCGGCCTTTGGCTTTCATCGACTTGAATGTCGGGGGTGCATCGGCCAGGAGTTTTTCATCATAGGCCTTGATGCGGATGACACCGTGCGGACATACCATCGCACATTTGCCGCACTGGATGCAGACATCGGGATCCAGCACAGGAATCTCATGGGCGATGTTACGTTTTTCGAAGCAGGTTGTCCCGGTCGGGAATGTGCCATCT
>SLLP01000179.1 GCA_007133995.1 Balneolales bacterium | reverse complement strand
TTCACTAGAAAAAGCGCTCAAAAAATACAAAAAGAAGTTTGAGAAAGCTGGATATCTTAAGGAATTAAGAAGTCGTCAGGCTTTTATTAAGCAAGTAAAAAATCCATGATGCGATTCCGGGACATCCCTGTCAGCTGATCATATCCATCATTCGCAAATACGGGACCAAAAAGGGATTTTGAAAAAAAAATAATCAGGTATTTTTTGTTGATCTGCTGTTGTTTTCCTTTTTATTTCTGTCCGGCATTTTGATCTTCTTGCATTCCCAAATCTGCTCACAATACTCGGAGATGGTACGATCCGAGGAGAACTTGCCCATGCGCGCAACATTATGAATGGCCTTCTTGATCCATTCTTTCTGGTTCTTGTACAGCTTTTCCACCTCTTTCTGCTGTTCGGCGTAAGATTCGAAATCGGCAAGCAACAGGAAGTAGTCTCCATCATCGAGAAGGGCCCGAATGATCGGATGGAACAATTCAGGCTTGTCCTGCTCAAAAAAACCGTCCCGGATTTGGTTTAGCACCTGTTGCAGTTCCGGATTGGAATCATAGTAATCACGCGGATTGTAACCTTCCCGGCGTTTCTGTTCAACTTCTTCATCGGTAAGACCGAAGATAAAGATGTTGTCTTCACCGACTTCTTCCCTGATCTCAATATTGGCTCCGTCAAGCGTACCGACGGTGAGGGCACCGTTTAGGGCAAATTTCATGTTTCCTGTTCCGGAGGCTTCCATCCCGGCCGTTGAAGTCTGCTCGGAGAGGTCTGCCGCCGGGATGAGCCGCTCTGCAAGTGATACCGTATAGTTTTCAAGGAACAGGCAGGAGAGTTTGTCCTTGGTGTCAGCATCGTTGTTAATTTTTTCCGCAATGGAATTGATCAGCTTGATATGTAATTTTGCCATGGTGTATCCGGGTGCCGCCTTGCCGGAAAATAAAACCGTACGCGGCTGGAACTCAGCATCCGGATCTGCTTTGATACGGTTGTAAAGCATTGCCGTGTGCATGGCGACCATCAACTGCCGCTTGTATTCATGAATCCTTTTGATCTGGATATCAAAGATGGAGTCGGGATTGAGACTGATTCCGTAGCCCTCTTCAATAAAATCAATGAGGTTGAGCTTGTTCTGTCGCTTTATTTCAGCAAACTTGCCACGGAATGTTTTGTCGTCCGCCTTCTTGTCAATTTTTTTCAACTGGTCAAGATCCGTCACCCAATCATCCCCGATTTCGCTTGAAATAAGTTCGGCAAGACCGGGGTTGCATTGCTTGAGCCATCTCCGCGGTGTGATTCCGTTGGTCATGTTGATGAACTTGTCCGGGTACAACTCATAAAAATCCTTGAAAATGGTCTTTTTAATGAGTTCGGTGTGAAGTCGAGCCACTCCGTTTACTTTTTTGGATCCGACGATGCCCAGGGTGGCCATTTGAACGGCAGGTTTTTCTCCTTCGCTGATGATCGACATCCGCCGCACCCTGTTGACATCATTACCAAACTTGTCTCTGACGGAGTTGAGGAAGCGTTTGTTGATTTCGTAAATAATCTGCAGATGACGCGGCAAAAGGTTGCGCATCAATGGTACCGGCCAGGTTTCAAGAGCTTCAGGCAGAACAGTGTGGTTGGTGTAATTAATGGACTTTCGTGTAATCTCCCACGCCATATCCCACTCCAGCCCTTCGTAATCAAGAAGGACACGCATGAGTTCCGGTATGGCAAGATTGGGATGGGTGTCGTTGCACTGGATGGCCACCTTGTCAGGAAACTTTCTCCAGTCGTCATGAACTTTCTTGAACCGGCGAATGATATCCTGAAGCGTGGCGGATACAAGAAAATACTCCTGCTTCAACCGCAGTTCCTGTCCGACAAATACTTTGTCATTCGGATATAGCACTCGAGAGATGTTTTCCTGCAACTGCGCGTCACGTACGGCATCGATATATTCACCCTGGCTAAATGATTGGAGGTCAATTGCCTTAGAAGAGCTTGCACGCCATAGTCTTAAGTTGTTTACAATATCATTTTTGTAGCCGGGTATCGGTGTGTCAAACGCAAGAGCGTTGACTTTTTGTGTATTGATCCACTTGAAGCGCAGTTGCCCGTTGGAATCGGTATAGGGAGCAGATTCGCCATAGAAATCAACGGGATATAGAAGTTTTGGACGGACAACATCCCACGGATTGCCGAACTGCAACCACATATCGGGTTTTTCGATCTGGTATCCGTTTTTGATCTGCTGTTCAAAAATGCCGTAATCGTAGCGGATGCCATATCCGAATCCCGGTACGCCCATGGTAGCCATAGAGTCCAGAAAGCATGCCGCCAGTCGTCCGAGCCCGCCATTGCCAAGCCCGGCGTCAAATTCATTCTCCTTAACCTCATCGTAATCCAGTCCCAGTTCGTGCAGGGCTTCTTTCACTTCATCAAGGATGTCGAGATTGACCAGCATATTGTCAAGCAGGCGCCCAATTAAATACTCCATGGAAATGTAGTAGACCCGCTTGGCATCCACATCGTAATAGTGTTCCTGTGTATCGATCCATCGATCATGCAGGCGGTCGAGAGCCGCAAGAGCAACGCTGCGGAACTTGTCCCATTTCGTTGTAGAATACTTTGATTTGGCAAGGGTAAAGCGAAGATGTCGTTGAATGTCCAGTTTCAGTGATTCGGCATCCATAGCCTTGCTGATATCATCATTTAATTTGATCATGCATCTATATTTTTAGGGTAAAAAAAGCAGTTATTCCAGGCATTGGCTTCAGTTGTATCGAAATAGAATTTTCTATAAGCAGTAAAATTTGCATGCTGCTTCTACAGATATAAAACAGGCTAAATGTAATAAAAATTCATGAGGAACGGTAGATTCCGGAGTCAGGCATAAAAGAAGGAGGTGTGATATTGGCCTTCAAATTCCAGTCTGTAAACTGATTAAATGCATCTATAGCAACAAATTCCTGCTGGAATAAGGCGAAAACCGACGAACCGCTTCCACTCATGGCAGCATAGTCGGCACCCAGCTCGTACAGCTGGTCCTTGATATTACCGATCATCGGGTTCTGGTGGATGACCCAGGGTTCAAGGTCATTCGTCAGCAGGTAGCGCCATTCTTCGAGCGGTTCGTTCAACAGGATCTGCTCCAGCGGGAATTCCGGGCTTTCATCGGGGATGCAGTTTTTATAGGCATCGGCAGTCGATACATGAATGTCAGGAAATATGGTCAGTATCCAGGTGTCAGGTTGAATATCGTGGAACGATATTTCGGTGCCAATGCCGGAACCGATCCCGGGTTTATTATGAAGAAATACCGGTATATCGGCGCCAAGACCGGCAACAAGCTGGTGGATATCCTTCAGTGGCAGGTCAGGACACACGATTTTGTTAAGCATGCGCAGTATTGTTGCGGCGTTGCTGCTGCCTCCGCCCAGGCCGGCGCCAAACGGGATGACTTTATCCACAAATATGTTCCAGGCATCGTCAAAATCGACATAACGCTTCAGAGTTTGCACAGCTTTAACAATCAGATTGTTATGATCCGTCGGCAGCCGTTTGTCAGACAGCTCCAAAGAAAAAGCCTCGGCCTTTCTCATTTCAAAGCGATCGCTCCAGTTGATGAAGCAAAAACCGGTTGCAATCTCATGATATCCGTTGGGAAGTCTGTTCAGCACCTGAAGACCGAGGTTGATTTTCGCCCAGGATCTGGAGACCCAGACGGTGTGATCGATGGCATCTTCTGTGGTGTTCAAATCCAATGTGTTTCCTGAGGTTTGCTGTTAGCAGTGTTTATCTGGTGCAATACGGTGCCGCTTTACGCTGGTTCACTTCTCATCACTGCCTTGCGAGGAAGATTTATGGTTTTCCGTATTTTTTGGATTCATCTCGTTTGAAAAAGTTATGTTGTTTGCTGGTGAGTTATTTTGGGATGATTCTTTCAAAGAGTAAAGATATTCAAGTGCCGCTTCACGGGTATTGGGAATGACGCCCTCAAGGATGGCCTCTTCAATAGCGGATTTGATACGTCCGATTTCCGGACCCGGAGCGATGCCGCAAATTTGCATAATATCATTTCCATCAACCGGAGGCTGCCAGTTCCTGATGCGGTCCTTTTCTTCCACTTCAGCGACACGCTTTTCCACAAAATCAAAATTTTTCAAAAACTGCCTGATTTTTCGATGGTTCTTACTGGTGATATCCGCCCTGCAGAGGGTCATCAGGTCTTCAAGATAATCACCCGCCTCGAAAAGGAGACGGCGGATGGCGCTGTCAGTTACGATCTCGTCAGCGAGGGCAATAGGGCGCAGGTGAAGACGAACCAGTTTTTTTACATAGCGCATCCGCTCGTCGAGGGGCAGACCGAGCCTGCGGAATAACCGGGGTACCATCTGTGCGCCAAGGGCATCATGGCCGTGAAAAGACCATCCTTGCCTGGAGTCAAAGCGCTTTGTGGCCGG
Source organism: Balneolales bacterium (assembly GCA_007133995.1). Classification (GTDB taxonomy): domain Bacteria; phylum Bacteroidota; class Rhodothermia; order Balneolales; family Natronogracilivirgulaceae; genus SKNL01. The sequence goes on along the minus strand of SLLP01000179.1, from coordinate 9,892 downwards.
TTTGGCAATATCGTGCATTATGGCGGCCCACCGAAGCCACAGATTGTCAGAAGACATCGCCACATTATCAAGTACTTTCAGGGTATGATGAAAATTGTCCTTGTGCCGAATACCGTGAATCTCCTCGACGCCCTCCAGTTCACACAACTCCGGGAAAAACTGATCCAGCAGTCCGGTATCCCTTAGCATAATAAATCCGTTGGATGGCAGGTCGCTCATCACGATTTTGTTCAGTTCATCAATGGTCCGCTCACGCGAGACGATTTTCAGCCGCGGAGCCATCTTTTTTATTGCGTCTCTTGTTGCTGTTTCAATGTTGAAATGGAGTTGAGCGGCAAAGCGAACAGCGCGCATCATGCGGAGGGGATCGTCACTGAAGGTTTTCTCCGGATCGACGGGTGTACGAATGAGATTGTTCTCAAGATCGTTGAGTCCATTGAAAGGATCATTCAAAATTCCGAAGTCATCGGGATTGAGCGACCAGGAAAGGGCATTAATGGTGAAATCACGCCGTAGCTGATCATCTTCCAGGGTTCCGTCTTCAACTGCCGGCTTGCGGGAATCAGGACGATAGCTTTCTTTCCGTGCACCGACAAACTCAAGTGTAAACTCCTTCCATGTAACCTGAGCAGTACCGAAACGCCGATAGGTCGCGATTTTCTTTGTTCCGAGTTTTCGGGCAGCAGCTTCCGCAGCTCGTATGCCGGAACCCACCGTCACAAAATCAATATCACAAACATGATCTGATGGAAGGCGGTTCAGATAGTAATCCCTCACAAAGCCGCCAATGACGTATATTTTTTGTCCTGTTTCTGATGCAGCATCGGAGATGGTCCTGAACAGCTGCTGATATGTGGGATCAAGATCGTGCAAAAGAAAAAATGGAAAAAAAGGTACAAAGATGTGTATTCTTCAAGTTGGATATTCATAAAAGATAACGATCATTTTGCTTTAAGGTGATGCGATATTACTTTTATTCCCGGCAATCCTATGGATGATGAGAATAACCCTTCGAAAGGATGGAAAACGGAAGAGTCCGGCAAGCCTAAAAAAACCTGCAAGCCAGGTGGCTTTGAAGAGTCTGATAATTCGTACAGGACCGAAAAAATCCAAAGTGGGAGAATCGCAGGCAGGACCAGGAGTGAGCGGGCAATCCGTATCAGCCTCTTTGTATCCGTAGTCGTATTTCTGATCAAGTTTTCTGCCTGGATCTACACCGGTGCGAACAGCGTGCTTTCAGATGCAGCGGAGAGCTTTATCCACATATTTGCGGTCGGTTTTTCTGCTTTCGGCATCTATTTGAGTAAGAAACCGCCCGACCGGAATCACCCCTATGGCCACGAACGTATCGGTTTTTTTGCTGTGGGGGCAGAAGGCATGCTGATCCTTATAGCTGCAATCACCATCTGCTATCAGTCCATCAAGAGTTTGATTGTTGGAGTGGAATTATTCAATCTGGAAGGGGGAGCCGGTATCATATTTATTTCGGCGCTGATCAATTTAATTCTCGGAAGCTGGCTGGTCCGCACCGGCAGACAGGAGAACAACATGATCGTTATCGGAAACGGAAAGCATACGCTCACGGACGTATACACCAGCACGGGTGTTCTGGTGACCCTGTTCCTGGTCTCGTATACCGGTCTGATGTTTCTCGATTCCGTGGTTGCCATGGCGCTGGCTGCGTATATCTCACTGGAAGGATACCGGCTGGTGAAGTATGCGACGATCGGACTTATGGATCAGGGCGATGAACGCACCGACGCATGTATCAGGAAAGCCCTGAACAAGGAAGTCGGTGATGTGATGAAAGGATGGCATGATCTCAGATACCGGAATACCGGGAACACCTTGTGGATTGAGTTTCATGCGTTATTTCGGGCAGGAATTGACCTGGAAGAAGCCCACCGCGAAGCAACCATCCTCGAAAAGAAAATAATGGATGAATTTAAGGGGAATACCGTGGTTACGGTGCATCTGGAGCCTGAAGAGGTGCATATCCGTCATCATAAAAAGTATCGCGACGGGGATTCGTCACGGACTTAACCATTCCCGTAAAGGATTCAGGATTGAGAGAAAGGACGGTTTCGTCCCGGAATCCACCGACTCCGATACATCCGCAAAGCAATAGTTGCAAGTATCAAAAAAAACAGGCTTCCATCCGGATGGCAAATAAATCCCGGAAATTCATGTAAAACACGGAATGGATTAACACCTGGTATCTTTCAGAAAGAATGGCCTGACAAGACAACAGAACTTGGTATATTACGCGCAAGTTTTTCTGAATCATGCACCGGACATATAAAAAAGGAAGAAATTGAGTTGGTATTACGCTGCAATTGAGGCATTATGCTGGGTTGTCATATTTATCATGCTGCGACACGCGTTGTTTCGGGGCAAATATTTGTTGCACATCTTTCAGCAAAATGGATACAAGCTCAATGAATTCTCCGCCTGGCTGGTTCGGCGCTGGAGCACCGTTATGCTGCCGGTTCCGCACCTCGCTCTTATTCTGCTGACACTGGTCGCCAATCAGTATCTGGAACCGCTGTTGACCACGTCGGCCATATCAGTGATACTTTTCATTTTTACGGTGTTCTGGTTTGGCAGCGTTTCCGAATACAGCTCCATCCAGGTGAAAAAGCCGTTGGTCTTCACTCCCAGAATGATCCGGCTTACCGCGGTTGTTGTGCTGCTGGGAGTTTGGATTCCCGTTACCGGCACGGCTTACTCGTTTTACAGCGGCACCCTTTTTCCCGATATGTACATTCTGGTGATTGCCTGGATATTTGCAAACCTGGTGCTGCCTTATCTGCTGATCCTCGCTGCGGCGCTGGCCTATCCGGTTGAGATGCTTATCCAGTACCGGTTCAAGCGCATGGCAAGGAAAAAAATCGCATCCATGCCCGATCTCAGGGTGATCGCTATCACCGGCAGTTATGGCAAGACCAGTACAAAATTCCTGCTGGATTCGGTCTTGAAAGAGCGTTTTCGTGTGTGTACAACGCCGGGCAGTTACAACACGCCCATGGGTATCTGCAAGGTAATCAACAATGATCTTCAGGCGGGAGACCAGATCCTTATCCTCGAAATGGGAGCCCGATACACGGGCAATATCGACGAACTCTGTCGAATCGCACCCCCGGATATCGCAGTGGTCACCAATGTCGGTGTGGCGCACCTGGAGAGTTTTGGTTCCTTGGAGGCTATTGCAGACACCAAGGGGGCACTGATTCGCCATCTGCCCCCGGGTGGCACCGCTCTCCTGAACGGAGATGATGCACTCGTGCGTGGAATGGCAACCAGAGAGGACCACTCGGTCATTTTTGCAGGAATAACTCCGGAAAACAATCGAATTCATGCAAAAGACATAATATATGATGAAAACGGCTGTTCGTTCACGTTGGTAGTAAAACCTGCGTCTTCAGCCAGAGGTAACGAAAGCACGGCAAATAGAGATAATGTTTATCTTGTTGCGGAAGCCTACCCGGTGGCGAAAAATAAAACGGACGCTTTGGTTCAGGGCGGATCAGAGCGCGTGACCATGACGTTGCTTGGGGAGCACAGTGTACAGAATGCACTGCTTGCAGCTGCGGCGGGACTTACGATGGGATTGCGGCTTCCAACCATAAAAGTAGCCCTTCAGAAAGCGCAGCCCGTCGAACACCGCCTGGAGCTTAAAAAGAAAAACGGAGTTCTGGTCATCGATGATGCATTCAATTCAAATCCTGTTGGTGCGAAAAATGCGGTGTCGGTTCTGGCCGCATTTAAAACCGGGAAAAAATATGTAATAACTCCGGGAATGATTGAGCTGGGTGACCTTCAGGATGAGGAAAACCGCCAGTTTGGGCTGCATATGGCAAATAATGCCCCGGATCACATCTATCTCGTGGGTGAAAGTCAGACCAGGCCGGTCTATGACGGTCTGATGGAGGGGGGGTATCCGAAAGAGAACATTACGGTGGTTTCGAGCCTGTTTGAGGCCAACGATCTTCTCCATGATCGTCTGACCGACGGGGATGTGGTGCTTTATGAAAATGATCTGCCGGACAGCTATTCGGAAGGTTAAGATCGATTGCGCATGCCTATTCGTTGCGAACGGCATCGGCTGGTTGTATGGAAGCCGCCCGGCGTGCTGGGTACCAGCTGGCCAGTACACAAAGAATCAGGCTTCCTCCCAATACAAACGTTACATCAAGCCACAGAACCTGAACGGGATAGGCTGATATGATAAACGACTCAGCACCTGCGAGCTTCACCATTTCGAAGGTGTCCTGGAGGTAGCACAAGGTTAGGCCGACGATCCCGCCCAGGGTGCATCCGATAAGGCCAACATACCAACCCTGTCTCAGAAAAACGGACATAATATCCTTTCTGCGGAATCCGATGGATCGCAACAATCCGATATCCCGCTGCTTTTGTATGACAATCATGGTCAATGAACCCACAATATTCAGCACCGCCACCAGAACAATAATCATCAGGATAAAATAAGCGCCCCATTTCTCAAGATTCATCACATCGTATAGCGGACGTTGCAGGTCATACCATGACTGTACGAGGTAACCGTCGCCGAGTTCCCGTTGCAGATGCTGTTTGACGGCCTGGGCGCTGTCATGTTCATAGAGGCGGATGTCAATGCCGGAAATTTCGTTCTTGAGGTCAAACAGTCGCTGGGCAGCGACGATGTCGATATAAATTACCGGATCATCGATTATCTGGCGCAAGTCATAGATCCCGCGCACTTCGAAACGGCTTATACGAGGTCCTGTAAAGTGGGTAAGTGATCTCCTCATTCCGGCTGCACTGAGCAGCGATAGATCATCACCGACATTCAACCGAAGACTCCGGCTTAGCGGATCCGAGATCAGAATACCCGGCATGCGGTTGCGGACATCCAGGTCGAGTCCGCCAGCATGAAGCAGAGCATCCAGGTCGGCGTATTGAGCAAATCTGTCTGGATAGACCCCTTTGACCTGAACCACCTGATCTCGTCTGCCACGGTGCGCGACCAGAGCTTTACCCTGGATATAGGGTGACTGAATTGCGATTTCGGGTGTATTGTCAAGCACATGATCCATTTTCTCCGTGACCTGGAAAGAACGGCCCTCTGCAACCTCAATCCTAAGATCGGGATCATTGGAAAGCAACATGCTTTTGATGATATCAAAAAAACCATTAAATACGGATAGCACTACGATCAGAAGGGCAGTTCCAACCGTAACACCCGACACGCTGATCAAAGTTAGTGTATTGATCAGGGATACATTTTTTCTAGAGAAAAGGTATCTTCCTGCTAATAGCTTGCTGGCTTTCAAAGGAATTTAAAACTAAAATAATTTGTGGTTATGTGAGATAGTCTAACGCAGCTGCTCCTGTTCTGATATAGGTAAACTTTTCCGTAATTCTTTGTATTTTACCCGACAATCCAAAATCATGCTCCGACAATATGCCTGTAATACAGAAGTTTTTAGACCGAGCTCAAATCTCTGCACTGGAGCGGGCCGAACATTCAGATCCTTTTGCTGTTCTTGGGCCGCATTTGTTTAAAAAAGGCAAAAAGACAGGAATCGTCATTCGCACCCTTCAACCCAACGCAGAGTCCGTAAAGATATGGTACGAAAACGGTACATCCTACGAAGAGATGACCAAAATAAGTAAAGGAGGTGTTTTTGAGCACTTTTTTGAGGGGATGAAAGAAGCACCTGATTATTACTATGAAATTTCTCTATATGAGGGAACCACCTATACAATTGCCGATCCCTATTCCTTTGGTTCTACCCTGTCGGATTATGATCTTCAACTTTGGGGGGAAGGAACACATCGCAGGGCTTATGAGTGGATGGGGGCCCATCTGATGAAAATCGGAGAAGTGAGCGGGACTCGTTTCGTAGTAACGGCACCCGCGGCGAAGAGGGTAAGTGTGGTAGGTTCGTTTAATGAATGGGATGGACGCCGCCACCCCATGCGCAAACACCACGATCAGGGCCTTTGGGAAATTTTTATTCCCGCACTTGCAGAAGGAGATAGTTACAAGTATGAGATCTCCGTGCATGGACAGGATCTGCCACTGCTTAAGGCCGATCCCTATGGCTTTTACTCCGAACTTCGGCCAAGAAATGCTTCTGTCGTCAAAAATCTGGATTCCTATACATGGGAGGACAACGAGTGGATGGAATCGCGGACCAAGGGCTTTGATGAACCGATGTCCATATATGAAGTCCATCTTGGATCATGGAAAAAGCAGGGGCTCGATCCCTCCGGTTTTCTCTCCTGCAGAGAACTTGCAGACGATTTGATACCCTATGTCCGTGAGATGGGGTATACGCACATTGAACTGCTTCCTATTGCCGAGCATCCGTACGATCCTTCCTGGGGGTATCAGATTACCGGGTATTATGCCCCCACCTCGCGATTTGGTCCGCCCGAAGATCTTAAGTACTTCGTGGACCGGTGCCACCAGGCCGGAATTGGTGTGATTCTGGACTGGGTTCCTGGCCATTTTGCAAAAGATGATCACGGATTGCGTCTTTTTGACGGTTCGGCCTTGTACGAACATGAAGATCCCCGTCAGGGCGAGCAACGGGATTGGGGAACCCTGATCTTCAACTTTGGACGGACAGAAGTACAGAACTTCCTGATCTCAAACGCCGTTTACTGGTGTGATAAGTTTCATATCGATGGACTGCGAGTGGATGCGGTCGCGTCCATGCTCTATCTTGACTACTCCCGGGAAGATGGGGGGTGGGTGCCCAACAAATTTGGCGGTAGGGAAAACATTGAGGCTATTGAATTTCTCAAGCGTTTCAATGTAGTGATCAATGAGGAGTTCGAGGGCATCGTTACCATGGCTGAGGAGTCTACGTCCTGGCCAATGGTATCACGGCCGACATATGTCGGCGGGCTTGGTTTTGATTACAAGTGGAATATGGGTTGGATGAACGACACGCTCAAGTACATGGCGATCGACCCCATTTTCCGAAAGTATCATCATAATCAGCTTACATTTTCAATGATTTACGCATTCACGGAGAATTTCCTGCTACCGCTTTCACACGACGAGGTGGTGCATATGAAGCGGTCGCTGATCTCCAAAATGCCGGGTGATGACTGGCAGAAATTTGCAAACCTGAGGCTGCTGTATACCTACATGTATTGCCACCCCGGCAAGAAACTGCTGTTTATGGGTTCGGAAATTGCACAGTGGGGAGAGTGGGACAACGAGAAGTCAATTGACTGGGGTTTACTTAATTACGATAACCACAAGGGGATTCAAACCCTCATAAAAGACCTGAACAAGGTCTACAAAGAGCAGAAGCCTCTTCACCAGATAGATTTTGACTGGAGCGGGTTTCAGTGGGTTGATTTTTCGGATGCAGACAATGGGATTTTAGCCTTCATAAGAAGAGGTAAAAAAGACTATGATACGCTGGTTTGCATCTTCAATTTTACGCCACAAGTGCATTATGACTACGTAATCGGTGTTCCGAAAGCCGGGGAATACCGTACTGTTTTCAATAGTGATTCGGAGTTCTATGGAGGTAGCAACTTCGGCAATTTGAATCTGGTGGCAGAAGAGGGTGAGTTCCACAATCAGCCCGCAAAGGTGAACATCAATATTCCTCCGCTGGCCGGAGTCATCATTAAATCCTTGTAATTCAATCCGATCAGTGTATGGACTTTATCAGATCTTGCGGCACCCTTGTACATCCCACTTCTTTTCCTTCCGATTACGGGATTGGGGATCTTGGCAACAAGGCGCATCAATTCATTGATTTTCTGGAGGATACGAACCAGGGTGTCTGGCAAATTCTGCCGCTTGGACCAACCGGGTTCGGTAACTCACCGTATGCAAGCTATTCGGCTTTTGCCGGTAATCCGTATCTTATAAGCCCGGAGATTTTACGAAAAAAAGGTCTGTTGAAAAAGAAGGAGCTGGATGAAAGCAGAGTTCCAAAGTCAACCAGTGTTGACTACGACAGGGCGTATGAAATCAAGGATGAGCTGTTAACCCTGGCATGCAAACGGTTTTATGAACGCAATGATCCCGATGAACAAAAGCGGTTCAGGGAATTCAAAAAAGAAAATTCATCCTGGCTGGATGATTATGTTCTCTTCATGTCCTGCCTGATTGATAATGGAAAAAAACCATGGAACCAGTGGGATGAGGAACTTGCACGCAGGGATAAAAAGGCGCTGCAGGCTGCCCGAAAAAAATACAGGGAGAGAATGGACTCCCAGTACTGGGTTCAGTTTGAGTTTTTCGAGCAATGGATGGCTTTGCGCAGGTATGCCAACGAAAAAGAGATCAAGATCGTCGGCGACATACCGATATTTGTGGATCACAACAGCTCCGATGTATGGGCAAATAAAAAGTATTTTGATGTCGATGATACTGGAAACAGGCTGCTTGTATCCGGTGTGCCACCCGATTATTTCAGTGATACCGGCCAGCTTTGGGGAAATCCGCTTTATCGTTGGAATGAGATGGAAAAGGACGGCTATTCCTGGTGGATTGACCGGTTCCAACAGATGTTTGCCATGTTTGATGCCATACGAGTGGATCATTTCAGGGGCTTTGATGCTTACTGGGAGATCAAGGCCGATGCCAAAACAGCACAAAACGGTCGCTGGGTTAAGGGGCCGGGAGAGAAGCTGTTTGTAGCCATTGAAAAAAAGCTTGGCAAGCTGCCCATTATTGCCGAAGATCTGGGTGTCATCACCCCGAATGTAGTCAGGCTCAGAAACCGGTTTGACTTTCCCGGCATGAAGGTGTTGCAATTTGCATTCGATGATCCCGGAAACGGATTTCTTCCACACAATTATGAAAGCGCCAATTGCATTGTCTATTCGGGTACGCACGATAACGACACCACGCTTGGCTGGTATAACCAGGCACCCGATTCAGAAAAAAACTACTTGCGCGAATACACACAATCCGACGGAACCGATGTCAGCTGGCAGTTGATCCGACTTGGCATGCTTTCCGTTGCCAACCAGGCCATCTTTCCTTTGCAGGATTTCATGGAACTGGACGGTGAGCATCGCATGAACTTTCCCGGAACTACGGAAAACAACTGGTTGTGGCGGTATACCGATGAAATGCTGGAAAGTCTTGACAGGGAACGAATAAGACATATTATCGCCATCAGCAACCGAAATTCCCGTGATGCCCGTACCGATTCTAATTTGTCTGACATCAATGCCGAAGAACCTTGACAGTTTTCGGTTCAGGCCATTTTTGCGTATATTTAAAGATTAACCACCACGGCCAATCTCCACAACATATTACCGAATTATATGGGAGCCAGATAAATATCTGTATTGATCTTTTATGGCCGCTTTATTCCACAAGCTCGCGAGTTGTTAACCTGCAATCCCGCTAGTAAGCCTTTTGGAACTTATTGAACAGTCCGGAACCGTGAATTAGACTATTATGAAAATCCTATACGCTGCAGCTGAAATTTCACCATTTGCGCGGATGACCCACACCGCGGATCTTCTTCGTTATCTTCCTGCATCACTTCAGGACAAAGGGTTTGAAATCCGCCTGCTTTTGCCCAAATACGGGTCTATCAATGACCGCAGGAACCGACTTCATGAGGTCATCCGGCTTGCTGGAATAAAAGTTCATGTTGGTGGCAAGCATGAGAGTATGCGCATCAAGGTGGCCAGTATTCCCAATGCCAAACTTCAGGTGTATTTTCTGGATAACGATACCTTCTTCAAGAGAAAGGGAATGTTTACCGACCCTCAGACGGAAGATTTTTTCCCGGATAATGATCAGCGTCTGGTATTTTATAATAAGGGTGTTCTCGAAACCGTTAAGAAACTTGGTTGGAAGCCTGATGTAATTCATTGTCATGATTGGGCATCCGGGTTTATTCCGGTTTTC
>SLLP01000266.1 GCA_007133995.1 Balneolales bacterium | reverse complement strand
CGATATCAACTGATCGTGATCCGCGGCCAGAACCGCATCACCGATGTTTTTCAGTGTTGTCGACAGCAGACGCTCGCTTCTGTTCACCTCAAGCTGTTTCTCATGCTTGTAGAGGGCCATCTCGATGGCAGAGCGGATTTCATTCTCGCTGAATGGCTTGTGAATATAACCATATGGCCCTGTTATTTTTGCCCTTTCGATGGTGTGCGCATCCGCATGGGCAGTCACATAAACGATGGGTACGATGTGCTCCTTCAGAATCTCATTGGCCGCCTCGATACCGTCCGCCTGCTTCCCCAGATTAATATCCATCAAAATCAGATCCGGCTTCTCCTCCAGAGCAACCCGCACCGCTTCCTCGGCATTGCCCACCGGTCCGATGGCAATATAATTCATGCGCTCAAGTCCCGCACAGATGCTGTGGGCGACAATCATCTCGTCTTCTACTACCAGAATTCTTTTTTTGTCCGGCATGGAATAAACTTGTTGGAATGGGAAAATGTATGTATCCTAAATAGGTCTCAGCGGATAATATACGTGATTTTCAATCACCCGTAAAATGGCTTGTGAAACAAGAGGATGATGATATCGTATCGAATCACCGTCACCTGGTGGAAACACGTTTACAGCATTAATCACCCCGGGCCGGCATTCCTGAAAACTTAAACCTGAACTATCGGTCAGACTGACTTCACAGTGGGAGATAAACCGCACAGCTACAAGTGGATGTTGATCCCGGCGTTTTTGGGACTGCTTTTTTTTCTGATGCTGCTGAGATTGACGCATCCCCCATCTTATCTGTCTCACTTGGCGCAAAAAGACCAGATTATTGCAGAATCCCATGATTTTTTGCTTAAGGCAGGTTTCGTTGCGGACGGACTCGAGTCCTATGCCGTTCTCCGCACAAACGACGAACTGATCAGCCAACAGATATCCCATTTCGGCAAGACTCGGGTCAATGAGTTTATCCGGAATGGTTTCCTGCACTTCATTCCCTCCTACTACTGGCAGGTTTCATGGATCTCTACCGAAGATCATGAAGAGGCCTCCATCACCATGGACAGCTACCTTCAGCCTTACGGTGTCACTGTATTCCGCACTATTCACTCCACGGCCGGATCCCTCCAGCGGTTTCATATTGAAAACCGGCGTGAAACTGAACACAGAACATATGTAGCCCCGAACATGCCTGAAGATCCCGATGGAGGAATACCGGATTTCCAGAATTTGTCACAAGGACCGCTGCAAGCAGAAATACCGGAGCACCGGCACTTGAGAAATCTGCTTCAGGGTTCCGTTTGGGATAATTACATGATGAGTGTGGACTCGACCTATCAATCCGTGCGTCATGGTGAACCATTGCATAATGCGGTGCTTGTCCCCCAGGCAGAAATCTTTGGGCACGTTCCCAGGGTTATGGTGCGCATCAACCATGAAGGCCTGCTCCTGGGTATTGACCAGGACATTTATATCAGCGGTTATGAAGCTTCCGATACCGAAGCCACTTACGGTTTTATTCGGATCATTATTTATATCGTCGCTGCGCTTCTGCTCTTCGCACTCTTTATTCGGCGCATTTTTCACCGGCTGGTGGACCTTCGCGGCGCCAGCATTAACGGAGCTTTGGCGGCCATCCTGTTTTTAATCCACATGACCCATGTGTTGATCCAGGGTTCGGCATTTGCCATGATTGACCAGCAGTTTTTCCAGATTATCGCACTGATCCTCATCATGATCGTGACCTCCGTTTTCTTTGGCATTTTCATTTTCATGATAGCCGGACTCGGAGAATCCATGACCCGCGAAATCTGGCCGGAAAAAATCACCAGTCTTTCACTGGTACGGATGGGTTACGTTAACAACCGCCTTGTTGGCAATGCATTAAGTGCCGGTGTGCTTGGTGCGTTCATCCTGCTTGGCTTTGCTTCCATCCTGTATACCATTTCCGATCATTCCTATCTGAATCTGCTTGACGACCACCTTTTCTATGCCGACAGCTACCTCCTTCCCGCCTGGCACATCTTTGCTCAAAGCCTGCTCTGGACGTTTCTTATTGCGGCCGGACTCTTTGCCTGTTTCATCTCTTGGGTGGCCATCAACAAGAAGCATACGTTGCTGCTGCTCGCCGGCGGCGGGGTCGCACTATCCCTGATGACGCCCTTCCACATCACCACGCCCGACTCATCCCTCATTTTCGCGATCATTATTCCCCTGGGCATTGCGGCAACCTGGATCTTTCTTCGGCAGGATATTCTGGCCCTTTCAATCTCATTGCTGCTGTTTTTTGCAGCCTGGCTCACGGTGGACAGCCGGGTCGTATCGGGTTCGCCTGACGCTCTTCTCGGCTGGACCATCCTGGGTGTGATGATTCTGCTTCTGGCGGCGGGGGTCTGGGTCGCTGAATACGGAAAGACGTACGACCACATCCCCGAGCTCACACCGAAATATATTCTTGAGATTGCCCGGGAACAGCGCGTTGAACGGGAGCTGGAAATTGCCCATCAGGTACATCAGTCATTTCTTCCAGTGGATCTTCCAAAACTTGACGGAGTTGAAGTCGCGGCCAGCTGTCAGGCCGCTTTTGATGTGGGCGGGGATTATTACGATGTGATACCGGTGGATGATCACCGAATGGCTTTTGTGATTGGGGATGTCAGCGGCAAGGGCATCCAGGCAGCGTTCTTCATGACAATGGTGAAGGGTATTTTTCAGAGCCTGGTCAAGGAGATTCCCGAACCGATACCGCTGCTTACCCGGATGAACCGCCTGTTCTATGACAACGCCCGGCGCGGCAGCTTTATATCGATTTGCTACGCCCTCATTGACGTACGCGACGGTACGCTGAGGTATGTACGAGCCGGTCACAATCCAGCCATTTTTATTCGTGCCGAAGAAAAAAAAGCGGAATTGATACGATCGACCGGACTCGCCATCGGACTTACCCGGTCATCAGATTTTGAACACAGCCTGGAAGAGGTAACTTTAACATTGAAACCCGGTGACGGTCTGATTTTTTACACCGACGGTGTCACGGAAGCTTCCGATCCATCCCGCCAGATGTTCGGTGAAGACCGGCTCATGGCAGAAGTCCAAAAAAAGCGCGGAATGGATGCCGAGACCTTGTTGCAGCAACTGACCAAATCCCTTCAGCGATATACATCCTTTACGCCGCTAAGCGATGACATGACCATGGTCGTCATCCGCTATGTCAACTCCAGACAGAATCAAGAATAAGAACCGGAAACTGGTAATGAGCACCTTTATCGTGGAATAAGGACTTTGTCGATAGCATGAATGGCGCCGTTAATGGCAATGACATCGGCGGCGACCATCATGGCATCACCTATGGATATACCTTGCTCATGGTGATCGATTTCGAACACAGTACCTTGCACCGAAGGCATGTTCTCCAGTCCGGAAAGCTCTTCTGATGTGGTGGTCCCTGTCATGATATGCGCCCGCAGGATTTCGCGAAGTTCATCGGGATTTTCAAGCAACCCTTCCATCACTTCATCAGGAAGATCCCTGAAGGCCTCATCGGTTGGTGCAAATACAGTGAATGGGCCATCCTGGCTCAGTTTATCGTTTAAACCGGTTTCCACAATCAGCGTATGGAAGTATTGAATCTGAGCGAATTCCGATGCAGAATCCACCAGATTCTCTCCGGTTTCAATCTGAGCTTTCAGGGTTGTGCTGCCAAATACCAGCAAAACGATAAGCAATGACATTGTTCTCAGAAGGTAAAGGGCGTTTACCTTGTAATGACTTGATTTTTTGTTTGACATATGCCTCCTGGTTGTGTTATTGTTTCTTATACCATACTAAACAACACATATTCTGTTACGTTCAAAAAGAGTCCGTTTTGTACAGTTTT
>SLLP01000036.1 GCA_007133995.1 Balneolales bacterium | reverse complement strand
GACATCATCACATAATCGGCAATCCAAACCGGTATCTCTTCATTGTTGACCGGATTGACAGCAAACGCACCTGTAAACACACCGGTTTTATCCTTATTGAGATCAGTCCGATCCAGATCGGACTTTTTTTCAGCCGTTTTACGATAATCTGATACCGCTTTTTGCTGCTCATCCGTCGTGATACGATCAACCAGCGGATGCTCGGGAGCAAGTACCATGTATGTGGCCCCAAACAAGGTATCGGGGCGCGTTGTAAAAACCTCTATCGATTCCCGTGCCTTTGCCGTACCCGATTTCAGCGGAAAGACCACATTGGCACCCTCAGACTTACCGATCCAGTTTCGCTGCATTTCCTTGATGGACTCAGGCCAGTCCAGTTCTTCCAGATCCTGCAACAGCCGCTCGGCATAGGCCGTAATTTTTAGCATCCACTGCCGCATCGGCTTACGTTCAACGGGAAAACCGCCGACCTCGCTCTTGCCGTCGATCACCTCCTCATTGGCCAAAACCGTTCCGAGCTCCGGGCACCAGTTCACCGGCACGTTTGCTTCATAGGCCAGACCCTGCTCGTACAATTTCAGGAAAATCCACTGGGTCCAACGAAAATAGTCTGGATCAGTCGTATTGACCTCACGATCCCAGTCGTAACTGAATCCGAGGGCCTGAAGCTGCCGCCGAAATCCGTCAATATTCTCGTTGGTGGTGTCACGTGGATGTGTGCCGGTCTTGATCGCATACTGCTCGGCGGGAAGTCCGAACGCATCCCATCCAATCGGGTGCAGCACATTAAATCCTTTCATCCGTTTGTAGCGGGCCAGGATGTCGGTTGCCGTATACCCTTCCGGATGACCCACATGCAGGCCGGCACTGCTGGGATACGGGAACATATCCAGAACGTAATACTTCGGTCGGTCCCGGTCATTGTCATCGGTACGGAAAATTTTGTTTTCCAACCAGAATTTCTGCCACTTGGGTTCAATATTTTCAGGTTTGTACTCGCTCATTTCGGACGATCTGATGGATTAGGACGTTTATCGGATGGATGCCGGGCTACCAACTCATTCGCATCAATGCCTTATAAGATGGAATTCCCAAAAAACCGGCTTACAGGTGTCGAAGATACAGCTTTTTTTCGGGTAATTGAAGGGTGTTTCGGTCGCTGCAAAGAGTTTCCATAATGGCAATATTTTAATCTCAAAGTGACACATCATCTTACCTGACAACAGCGGGCCCTCCCGTTTTTATATTGCCTTTGTACTGTTTTTTTTATCCGGCAATCTGCGCTGCGATATTTTCGCAGGCATGTAAGCATTATATTAATAAATGAATTCTCATCATTATCGAACAACATAAATATGTCTGATTATGTCATTCTCGGGAAAAACTGTTATCGTAACAGGAGCATCGAACGGCATTGGACGCGCCATAGCCACTCAATTTGCATCCAAAAAAGCAAGGGTTATTATAGCTGACAAAGACCAGGATGCGGGAAAGGATTTAGATCGCCGGCTGAATAACGCCGGCGGACATGCGCTGTTCATTCACACAGATGTATCCAAACCTTATTCGGTATCAGAGATGGTTGGAAAAGCGGTTGAAGAGACAGGATATGTTGATATCATCATCAACAATGCCGGTATCTCAGAGTTTCAATCGCTGTTTGAGATTGAAGTGACAGACTGGGATCGTGTACTGAATACAAATCTCAGAGGAGCGTTTTTGTGCTCCCGGGAAGTAGCTAGAATAATGCGGACAAATGGAGGCGGATCGATTGTCAATATCGCATCTACCCGGGCACTCATGTCAGAACCGGGTTCGGAGGCCTATGCTGCATCAAAAGGCGGTCTGCTGGCTCTCACCCATGCCCTGTCGGCCTCACTTGCGAAAGACCGAATCACCGTCAATGCAATCAGTCCGGGCTGGATACATACCGGCGATTATGATCGCCTTCGAAAGATCGACCATGATCAGCATCTCTCCCGGCGAGTGGGCAAACCGGATGATATTGCCCGTGCGTGCCTCTTTTTGTGCCATCCCGACAATAACTTCATCACTGGCGAAAATCTGATTATTGACGGTGGCATGACCCGAAAGATGATTTATGAGCATTAGTATAAGGGATAGGGATAGGGATAGGGATAGGGATGGGGGTGGGGATGGGGATGGACAAATGCATGGGCATGGGCATGGGCATAAGAAGTTGCGAATGGTTTGCCGTCTGGATTATTGTAGCCACGCTCAATCCGGCATATCAACCGAACTGCCGCACCCACAAAGCCAGGAAAGGACATCAACACCATCGGGGCGCCAGTCAACAGGTGGGGATTGGGCCTCTGACAACGGTTCAAGCCGAACTTTTTTTGATGCCATCAACCGAGATGTAACTTTCTGGGACATTGCAGCACGATCAGCATTCACGTACACACTTTGCAGCTGAGACCCGAATTTTTCTGCAAATCCGGTCACCTCAACGTCAGAGCCTTTTATCCAGCAGATCACATTCTCCTTTCCGGCAAGATCGCGGTCATCGGTTATAATATGCCCTCCCAGATCATAAACTTCACGACCTGTGCTCTTTAAATAACTTTTCCAATAGGTCACGCCGGGGTTTTTCAGCTGTGAAGGCGGATTTGAGCGGGTAAACAGGTCAGCTGCCTCCATAAGATAACCGGCAAAGTCAGACAGCTCCCGATCTGCAACTACCAGGGCTACCGATCGACACCCCCTCCCTTCATAACGCAGCATGGATTCTATGAGCTTATAACTCAGACGTTCTCTGTCAGACCGAAAATCTTCCTTCTGCAACCGCGCTATTGAGAAACGGGCGGTTCTGGTGAGAAACCGGGAGTCTTCATCGGCTAGCCGAAGTTCGTCAATGCGTTTCGCTACCTTGTTGACCGACGCCTGTGACCCTGCAAAGAGCACGGCATCAGCTCTGACCGCATCCAGTTCTTCAAGGCGAATGGCCCAGTCCTTTACCTGGTCGGGGAGGTGTTTTTTTAACACCCGCAAAAGTCCATCAAGCAGCCATGGATCATTGCCTGACAGTTTACCGTGGTAGGCCGCCCCGGAAAGCAATGTAGCAATGATATCCTGCAACCCCACCATAGGTAGATTACCCGCGTGCAGGCAAAGTACCTTTGTGGCTGGATTCGCAAAAGCAGTCGCATTTGTGCTTTGGTCTGATTTCGTGGCCTTATACGTGGAATTATCCATAACGGTAGCTCCTTTTTCATTTGTGCTAACTCGTTCAAACCAGGACCATAGTGCCCGTGGAGTTATGGTGCAACCGACCTGCTCCAGCATGTGTATGACATCGTGCTTTGGGAAAAGCCCCCCCGAAACGGTACGTTCACAAGATGCATCAAGGATGCCATCCTCATTTTCAAGCCATGAACTTACACCTTCACAAATATGATGAATCCTGTCTTCCAAAGTTTTATGCATCATGCACCGATACGATCGTTATTTCAAGGTCATCTTGAATTACAAGGCAAGGCTGAATAAAAGATACGCAGGAATAATAGATTGACCGGTACTTATTTGTTCGATCTGAATCCCATGGAAAGTGATTCATTCCATAAGAAAGTTACAGCCGCGCAGCTCGGCATGATCCCATCGCCCCAAAACCTGAAAAGAGCCGTCCGGCCATGCAACCCCACAATCCTGGGTCAGAAAAAAAGAGATAGAATGGACATTAGCCAGATCGATCACCCCGATGAGCCCCTCCTCTCCCGACGGCTGAATCTGCATTGGATTTTCAGGGTTTCGTACGGTGACTCGCAACCAGGGGGGGCATTGGAACCTGCCCTTCCCGTTATCCCAGGCCTGACTGCACATTTCGGTCATACCATATTCCGAGTGGACCGACCCCGGCGGGACTCCAAAACCGTCCGAAAGACGCTGCCTGAGTTCATCCTTGGGAATTTCGCGGCGATGTGTTTTCATTCCCCCAGTCTCCACAATGATCGCATCTCCGGGCAGTTTAGGTACACCTGCATCAATCAGATCCAGAAGACCGAATACCGCCCCGAAGAGCATCAACCGACGATTTATTGCAGCTCCGGCATCTGCGCTTTCAGCGGTGTTCAGAAGTCTGGCCGTTCTGCGATGCCTGCGCGTATTCATGTACCTGACACTGATGTTATTGGGATTTTCGGTTTGAAGATCGACCTCTTTGAGCGGCTGATCAAGCGGCAAAAAACGGCTTTTTCCCGTGCCGTCGAGCTGTATGAAATGGTCGATCATGGCAATAAGCGAGGAGTGCGGATTTTCACTATAGCCCGGAAGCCAGGCCAGGATTACAAAATCCTGTGGGTTGTAAAATTTGGAAAATCCGCGATAGCACGATTCCAAATAGAGTCTCGCATCCGCAATTTCGTGAGTACTATGGCGCGTGCCTGTGGTCCCGCTGCTTCGGAATACCACATCCGCGCTCTCAACATAATCGGCCCGGATTGCTGCATCCCGAAAAACCTGAATCGGGATCAGAGGGATAGCATCAGGATCGTTGCCGGAATTTACTTCACTCTGCAACTCCGGATCCTGATGCTCTTTATTTCCGTTACCCGAACCAACCTTTTCAGTCAATTGGCCATTTATCCCCAGATGTTCAAAAAAACGACGGTAAACCGGTTGATGCTCCAGCTGGTGCCGATAGACAGTCCAGGCTTTATCGGCAAACGGGATATCCTCATTGAGCAAATAATTGCGCCATGTCGTGTAGGACTGTTTCATAATTTTCCAGGTAAAATAGTTTTAAACCTATACTTTAAAATATCATTCGTGTTTCAGCATTCTTGCCAGTACAGTTGAACTCAGAAGAAAGATCATATCATCCCTGACATCAAAACTCAACCATTCGGTGCGTTGTTGCCGCAGGCTCCGTTGCTGACCTGTAACGGTGTAAAATGCATCCGGAAGTTTTTTAGCGAATAGCACATTACCAGCGGGGCTTAGTCGGATAACCCGTTCGTTTCCGAGCATCCATAGATATCCACCATTTGTGCGAACTGCACTGACCGGTTCCGGGGCATAAATAAAACCGATGTAGGAGCCACGTGCAGTAAAACGATGCAGAATATTACCGCGCCGGCTTGCCACCCAGAGCTCATCGTCCAGAATCGTCATGGAAACCGGAATGATTCGCTCCTCTTCGCTGAAAAGTTCAAAATCCAGTTCGTAATGACCGTTACTGTTGAAACGATAGACAACGTGCCGGTCCTCATCGAAAAAATAAATCCGCCCGGACGAATCCACCGTCAGATTCATGGGCTGATATTGCGAGGGTAATCCCGTACGATACGGCATGCTGATGGTAGAAAGGTACTGCATCCGACGGTCGAATACCTGAATTCGCCGATTGTTGCGATCTGCTATGTATATTTTGAGTTCGTTGGTGGGATCTATGGCTACCGGCACATCAAACTGGTAATCACCGGAGCCAAGCCGGCCGACCGAATCGATACGCACACCGTTTCTATCTGTTTTGATGATGCGGTTTCGACCTGTTTCCACAATAAACAGGTTTCCGAGCGCGGATATTCGCACATTTCGGGCGTCATCAAGGCCTTCAAGCAGGATTTCTGCTGTGGATGTATCTGTACCTTCGGTGCCAGCGGGCTGCGAAGCCTGAACAACTTGCAACAGCCAAAAGGACAATAAGAACAACAGAATAATAGCCTTCAACTGCTGATGCTCCATTTTGTGTGGAAAATTATAGAGTGTACCAAGCTGCAATGCGTTCGTTTGGTTTTCGGATTGGCTTCTGCGAACAACAGTCTGCCGTAACTTGCTTCATTCAATATAGTGACCCGGCATCATTGCTGCCAGGCTTGCGGTCTGATTGATCAGGATCTTTTTAGCCCCTTGGCACCAATATCACACCGATAATACCCCTTATCAAATGAGATTTTCTCCACTTCCCGGTAGCATCCATCGATGGACACACGAAGATCCGGTCCCTTGGCAACCACACTGAGAACACGTCCGCCGTTGGTGAGCAGCTTACCGTCATCCATCCTGGTTCCACTGTGAAAGACGAGGGCATCATCAGATACATCATCAATACCACGGATCTCAATTCCTTTTTTATAAGCCTCGGGATAACCACCCGATGCCATCACAACACAGCAGAAATGTTCGTCCGACATTTCCACCGTGGTCTTGTCCAGCTCAAAATTAACTGTGGCCAGCAACACTTCCAACAGATCGGATTTCATGGCAGGAAGCAGTACCTGGCATTCAGGATCGCCGAATCGGCAGTTGTATTCAACCACTTTTGGGCCCTCGTCGGTGACCATGAGTCCGAGATACAGCACACCGCGGTAGGCATGCCCTTCCAGCTGCATCGCACCCAATGTTGGATAGAGGATGGTATCCTCGACCAGACGGAGCATGTGCTCGTTCATGACCGGAGCAGGGGCATAGGCGCCCATTCCGCCGGTATTCAGGCCGGTGTCTCCTTCGCCGATGCGCTTGTGGTCCTGAGCCGAGAGCAGCAGACGGGCATTGCGACCGTCGGTGATGGCAAAAACCGATGCCTCTTCGCCTTCCATAAACTCCTCGACGATCACCCGCCTGGCTGCGTTGCGCAAGGTTTCATCCTCCCGGATTTTGTTGAGATGTTCCAGAGATTCCTCCCGGTTACGGCTGATAAACACGCCCTTGCCGGCGGCCAGTCCATCCGCCTTGATCACGATCGGCCAATTTTTATTCTCCACCGATAACCAGCCTTCCAGATCATCCAGCACGGTATCCCCACTGAATTCAACCGATTGTGCTGTCGGAATCTGGTACTTGTGCATCAGCCACTTGGCAAATGTCTTGCTGCCCTCAAGCCGGGCGGCGGCTTGGGACGGACCGAACACCTTGCAATCGCGTACCTGCAAATAGTCTGTAATACCATCAACAAGCGGTTGTTCAGGACCGACTACCGTCAGATCGATATTTTTCTCCCGTATGAACGATGCTACCGTTTCAAACCAGGCTTCAGGTCCCGCGGTTGAAGGTGTGGTAGCAGCCGGTTTCAACGCAACATTGGTACCGTGCGACGCCGTGCCGGGATTGCCCGGAGAGATATAAAGTTCACCTAACAGCGGAGAACGGCTAAGGGACCACGCCAGCGCGTGCTCGCGTCCGCCTGATCCCAAAATGAGAACATTGTGATTCATCATGTGTCTATGGTAAAATTATTTTTGCTCTGCTGCTATGGAGACAAGCTGACTGAAATCAGATGGCTTGAGGCTGGCGCCGCCGATCAGTCCGCCATCGACATCGGGTTGCTGGAGCAATTCGCCTGCATTTCCCGGTTTCATGCTGCCGCCGTAGAGAATGCGAACCGTATCTGCTGGATTCTGACCAAAGAGTCCGGCCAGTTCTTTTCGAATAAAGGCGTGCATTTCCTGGGCCTGCTCCGGCGAGGCGGTTTCACCGGTGCCGATCGCCCAGACAGGCTCGTATGCAATGACAATTTTTTTTACATCCGCTTCAGAGAGTCCTGCGAGTGAACCGGCGGTCTGCTCTTTAACAACATCAAAATGGCGATTTTCCTTGCGCTCGGAGAGCACCTCGCCCACGCATACTATCGGTGTTATGCCGTCACTCAATGCCTTCTTCAACTTTTTGTTGATGATGGCATCGTCCTCCCCGAAATATTCACGGCGTTCAGAGTGTCCAAGGATTACAAAGTCACAACCAAGTTCGTTAAGCATTGTTGTGCTAACTTCACCGGTGTAGGCGCCATTGCCTTCAAAATGGACATTCTGGGCACCAATTTTTATGGCGCTTCCTGCCTTGCGTGATGAGAAAGCCGAGGAAAGGGAAACAAATGGCGGACAGACAGCAGCTTCGACACCATCAATCTCCTTCTGGGCGGCATCATCAAGCTGTGCAAAAAAATCAGCGGTCTCTTTCGGGCCCATATTCATTTTCCAGTTACCTGCTATCAATATTGATCTCATGATATTTCTCCGTTATTAAGAATTCTGTTTATTTCAATTAAAAGTTCATTCATATTGTGGCCGTGAAATTTTCGAATGATGCGTCCATCACTGTCAATCAGGAAACGAACCGGCATCTCGTACACATTCCACCTCTGTTCCAGATCTGATTCGGCATAGGCTCCGGCACTTGCCACGGGCCAGTCCTGTCCCCGTTCGTTATAAAAAGCTCTGACTGCAACTGGATTTTCTTCGACAGGTATGGTCAGGAACCGGACTCCTTCCTGTCGAAACAGCATGTGCACTGTTTGAAGCTGCGGATAAGATGACTGGTAAAGGCGATCCGAAAGAGATACCACTTCAATCACAGCAGGTGAACCCAAAACGTCTTCCATGGTGAGTTTTCCCGCATTCGTCTCCTCAGTACCGGCCAAACGAAATATTTCCAGATGAAATGGGGGCAGTTTTTCCCCTGGTGATAGATGTTCAATATCAAAGCGAACGGCAGAAAGCCATTGCATTGCCTCTTCATCATCACCGAAATGAGCTTCATAGTCTTGTACACGTAATCGCGCATCCGCAATCCGGGAGCTGTCGTAAAGTGCAATAATACGGTTTTTTGCAATCTGCAAACGGGTTTCGGTAGACCTTGCATGTGATTCCAGGGAGTCCATCCAGTCAATGGCGTTATCCAAACCACCTTGGCGAAGCTCTGACAGGAAACCGAATCTGGATGCCAACAGGCGGATGTCTTCATTTTCGCCATATTGGCGCAATCGCATCATCAGCAAATCGTCATTACGCTCCTCCAGCATACTTAGTGATTCCCGGGCCGCTATGCCGGCTGCCACTGTCTCTGGCCAGTTTTTATACACTTCCCAAAAGATATTGCTCCAGTTGTCGAGTACATATGGTATGGTATCTTGTGCTATTCCGCCTAAAACAGTAATTTTCAGGATGCGGTTGTACTGTCGCTCCAGGCGGTTCAGCGTACGCATAGCTTCCGATTCCCTGGAGGATATGCGGGCATGGCCGGAAAAACGGGGCAGAACGCCCTGAATTTTTACCGTATCCTGATGTGCCAGTATCAGTGTCGTATCGGCAATACGACGGCTGTTACGGTGTATCTGTAGTTCGTATGCTCCCTGATCGAAAAAAGTCGCAATACCGTCAAATTGTCCTTCTCTGTCGGTTTCTGACTGAAAAAGTGTATCCGGACCTGCAGTAATATCCAGCACCAATACTCCAATGCCACTGTAGTCACCAGAATCATCTAATGCTTCATCAACTGTGATTGTACCGTATATGCGGGTCTGGTCGGGCTTTTTGGGCTGTGAGACCTGATCATTCTGATCATCTTGCTCGCATCCGCTGCATCCGGTAATAAGCAGTAAGGTAGCGACCACCATCACCCATTTCGGAGTTATCATAAACCCTGGTCTGGGTTTTAATGCCTTGCTGTGAATCGCATCGGCCGGGGTTACGTTTGCAACCGGAATGCCACCCATATTCCTGGACATGTCATTCATGATCCTGGACATGCCACTCATGATCCTGGACTCGTCACCCATATTCCTGGACATGTCATTCATGATCCTGGACATGCCACTCATGATCCTGGACTCGTCACGCATGATCCTGGACATGTCACTCATATTCTTTGATTTTACTCTGAACCAGCTCACGTACCATGCCTGGATTTGCCTGTCCTTTTGACTGTTTCATGATTTGCCCAATAAAAAATCCGATCAAACCTTGTTTTCCGGTGATATAGCGTTTTACTTCTTCGGGGTTGTCACGCAACACCTGATCCACAATGGGTTCCAGGAAACCGGAATCTGAAACCTGTAGCAGGTTTTTCTCACGCGCCAGAGTTTCAGCGTCCAAATCGGCGCCGGGACCGGCAGCTGCCATGGTATCAAGCAAAGTCTGCATGGCGGATGAACTGATTTTGTCCGCTTCCCGGAGTGCAACGAGACCGGCCAGGCGATCCGGCGTCACCGGAAATTTTGTTATATCTATTGCCTGATCATTCATGATCCGGCGAATTTCTGTGATGATGAGATTGGCGACAGGCTTTGCGGGCACGTCGTGTTCGAGCACCGACTCGAAGAAATCTGCCAATGGCCGATCCTCTGTCAGAGCCACCGCATCAAACTCCGGCAGCCCATATTCATTGACATACCGACGGCGTCGGGCCTCTGGTAACTCCGGTATCTCAAGTCGGATCTCCTCCAGCATCTGGTCAGTAACCATGACCGGCGGAATATCGGGTTCCGGGAAGTAGCGGTAGTCGTGCGCTTCCTCCTTGGAGCGCATCTGGCGTGTCTTCATCTCGTTCGGATCCCAAAGCAGCGTTTGCTGACTCACATTAGCACCCGATCGCACCAACTTTTTCTGGCGCTCAACTTCGTATGTAAGCGCACGTTCAACATTCCGAAAGGAGTTGAGATTCTTGATTTCGGTACGGGTGCTGAACTCTATCTGTCCGACCGGCCGAATGGAGACATTCGCATCGCACCTCAGACTCCCTTCCTCCATATTCCCATCGCAGACATCCAGATAGCGAACAATCTGCCAGATTTTCCGCATGTAAGCACCGGCTTCTTTGGGACTTCGTATATCAGGCTCCGATACAATTTCCAGTAGCGGTGTGCCGGCGCGATTCAGGTCGATGAGCGAGTTGTAAGGATCCTGATCGTGGATTGACTTGCCGGCGTCCTCCTCCATGTGAATCCGCGTGATGCCAATCCGTTTTGTACTGCCGTCTTCAAGATCAACATCCAGGTGCCCTTGATAACAAATCGGCGTCTCATATTGAGATATCTGATATCCCTTTGGCATGTCGGGATAAAAATAGTTTTTTCGTGCGAAGATGGATTTTGATCTGATGCGGCATCCGGTTGCCAGTCCCAGCTTTACTGCATAGCGAATCAGGTTTTCGTTGGGAACGGGAAGAGTTCCCGGATGGCCCAGGCACAACGGGCTGACATTGGTATTGGGTGCTGAGCCAAACCGGTTGGATACCGGAGCAAAAGCTTTTGATTCGGTGAGTAGCTGTGCGTGTACTTCCAGTCCTATAACAGTTTCAAAATGCGTATCCACGCTCATAAAAAAGTAGACGGTAAGATTTTTTTTTGCTGTTCGTCAGTTTCCAAAACTTCCATGGCAAGCAGTACTTTTCCCGGTTATTTTGCCTATCCGGGTCTGCAATGCTTTCCTCGGGCTGCACTACAGCCTCCTGGAATGCAGTATTGCCACTGGTCTGCAGTGTTGCAATTGGTCTGCGCTGTTGCCACTGGTCTTGGAAAAGTTAAAATACGAATTTTCTGACTACTTGGGCAGGCGATTTATCATAACCTGCTACTCGTTCACATCTTTCCCAGGCGGATCCAGCTTCTCATATTCCTGGCGAATCTGATAATGCATCCCATCATAGTTGAAAATGCTGGCAAATCCCATTTGCGCCATTCGGCGGGAAGCGATGCTGCTGCGGTTGCCGGAGTTGCAGTAAACCAAATAGGTCTTGTCCTTGTCCAGCTCACTTATGGCCGCATCAAATCGGGGGTGACTCAAGTTGATTGTAAGTGCTGATTCTACTTTCCCTCTATCCCACTCGCCAGGAGTTCGCACATCAATGATAACCGCATTATTGCTTTCGAGGAATTCAGCCAACTCCCCCGGTCTGATATTGATAACATGCGCCTCCTGGGCACTTGAACTGCAGGAAGTAATAAGTAGCAGGATGATGACAGGGATAAACCTGAAAACTATAGAATGCATGACTTTCGATGGATTTAGTCTGTTAAACGTGAAATGAAATGTCCATGACCGGGCATGATCCCTGACTCACAGAAGCATGATTATAACCGTCATGGACATTCTATCTGACCTTATGAATCAAAAATTATATAACAGATGAAAACAAGCACAGATCAAGACAACAAGTGAAGATAATAACAAGTGGAAAAAATAACAGGTGAGGACATTGTCAGGACTGAACAGCCTTTCAACAGTACGATTAAATACGAAATTGATACAATTTGATTGTGCAAGGATGCTTTTTTATGGCAACGATCCGCTGGCACTGTGATATGAACTGGCGATGTGAGGTTTCCTGACGCGGTAGCTTATTACCTTATGGCCGTCGGGAATAAGACATTAAGACCCCGAAATACCAATCTTCGGTACCTGCTGGGTGATGCAGTGAATGGAACCCTGTCCCCATACCAGATCTTTACAGGGAATACCCTTTATTTGACGATCCGGAAATAATTTCCGGAAAATTGCCAAAACCTGGCTGTCGTACCGATAGTCATAAAGCGGTACCAGCACGCATCCGTTGGCTATGTAAAAATTGGCATAGCTGGCAGGTACATATTCCGAACCATCCACGGTGGTATCATTGATACGGGTTGCCGGCAGTGGCAGATCGAAGATTTTGAATGGCATACCCTTGCAATCAGTTGCATTGGTCAGAATTTCCCTGTTTTCCCGAAGAATCTCATAATTCGGATCAGCGGGATCCTCACTGACCGATGTAATAATGGTGCGTGGTGCAACAAAACGGGCCAAATCATCGATGTGACCGTCTGTATCATCCCCTTTCAATCCGTTCTTCAGCCAGATGATGTTCTCAACGCCAAGGTACTTCCTGAGATTTTTCTCTATTTGAAATCTGCTCATTTCCGGATTGCGGTTCGGATTGAGCAGAACCGATTCGGTTGTAAGCAGAAAACCGTTGCCATTGACATCTATGGAACCACCCTCCAGGATCATACCTGGTACAACGAGCGGATAATCAAACAGTTCGGCAAGTTTTTCAGGAACTGCATTGTCGCTATCGTAAGGCGGGTACTTCCCACCCCATGCATTGTATCCCCAATTGCACATGACCGGTTCTTTTAGGCCTGTATCTGAATTTGAAGTGCGTTCTGAATCCGGAGGGCGTCCTGAATCCGGAGTGAGTCCTGAACCGGGAACGTACTCCGGATCATGATGTGGACTGTGGCCTGAACCGGGATCTATAACCGGACCGCTATCCATTCTATTTTTAACCTGATCCAGCTTCTGCGTAATGGTCTCCCGAATTAACGTGATGGGTCCGTAATCACGCACCCAGACATCGTTGGTTGGCATTCGTACCAGCCTGACCCGCTTCCAGTCGATGTTTCGGTTCTGAATCATTGATGCAGCAGCCTGCTGCGCATCGTCATTAGCCACCATCACCAGAACCTTTTCGTGCGGGGTCAATGCCTCGAGAATATCGGCATAGACATGTTCCGCACGGTTCAAACGGTCTCCGGGCCAGGTTTCACGGTTGTCTGGCCAGGTCATCAGGGTCATTTCGTGCGGAGCCCACTCCGGTGGCATGAAATATTTATAGGGCATGGTCTTTAGTAATTCAGTTTGGCGGTTATAAAGCCAAATTTTCAATCATGTATTACACACTTATAAACGTATGTAATATAATCGACATTTTTCGGACGGAGCCATCATTTTTCTCTGAGATTGATTCCATTGCTCCCAGAACGGAACTCGATGGAACTGTTACAACTACCATTCAGGAGTGCATGGACGACTTTAAGAGTTTCTACAATGTATTCACACTGACGGCAACTAACAATCTTGCGGGTGTAGCAAAACCGTTACTTCGCGGTGGCCGATTAGATCTGATCATTGATCTCAAACTACCTGGAGAAAACAAACATTTTGAGCTGTTCTAGTTCTTCACAAAAGGACTTATGATCAAGCACTCCATTATTTACAAGAAGCTGGCTAAGTTGACAACGGGATATTTCGAGGCAGATATTGAGTTGGTGGTCTCAAGTTTCTAACGCAACGTTTTCTGATAAAGGAGATCTTGCGCCATGGAAAAACACAGACTACATTTCGTGAAAAAGCTCACCTAGCGGAACTTCCAGGGCTTCGGCATTTTTTTGCAAGTTTTCAATCGAAATATTACGTTTCCCCCATTTTACTTGAGAAATATATGCCCGATTCAACCCACAGACTTGGGCTAACTGTCTCTGGGTCCAAACCCGATACAACCTTTGCATCCGTAACCTGTTCCCAATAAACAGACTCGCCGAACACGTAATAATCACAGGCATACGGTACCCGTGTTGTTGCAAAAAATCAGAATGACAGGTCTGAAGTGTATTGAAAATCAAGGAACATATGCCGGAAGTATACTGATGTACTGGACCCATTTATGCCGGAAATGTGCTGAAAACCGGAGAATAACAACCCTTATTTCACATACACCGTCTTGATATTCGTAAATTCACGAATTCCCAAATATGACAATTCCCGACCATAGCCACTGGTCTTGATGCCGCCGAAGGGCAGTCGCGGATCGGATTTCACCAGTTCATTGACGAAACAGGAACCTGCTTCAAGCTCTTCTGCAGCAATGCGTCGACCCCGTTCCAGAT
>SLLP01000148.1 GCA_007133995.1 Balneolales bacterium | reverse complement strand
GGAAGCGACATCTACATCACCTATTCCGGTACGGAAGAAGACGCCGGCTATGGAACCAGACGGGTAGCAATGCAGGTCCGCGCTTTCGAAACGACAACCGGCCGGCTCCTCGGCACCGAAACCGGTTACAGCCAGGGCCGGCGCGGTGAACGGTCCGTATCCACCGAAGAGGCCATGAACGATGCCATCGACAAAGTGCTCAACCGAATCAACAATTACTGGGTGGAGGATATGCGCCGGGGCATTCAGTACAAGGTCATTCTCAATATCCCGTCCGGTTTCGACCGTGATGAGATTGAAGATATCCAATTCGCATTTATTGATGCCGTGGAGGCCATCACACAATCCTCCCGTGAAAATATAGCAACAGGTCAGACACTCGACTTCCTTATCTGGTGCGACCCCCAGAATTACTACAATTCCAGGAATGTGTACCGGGACCTGTCAAGGGAATTCACGCGGCAGGGAGGCATCGGACGCATCCGCTCGGTCACCATGAACCGAAAGCTCCTCGTGCTTGAAGTGGACCGCAGATAATCACTTTGTGAAATTCTACCTGATAAACAGATCATGGCCACCGTACCTCACACAGCACTTTTTACATTCATGAATATTCCATCCGACCCTGAAAAACAGTATATACTCAACAGATGAAACCTTCACTGCACGTATTTGGCATGGCTTTTTGCTGTCTGCTATTGCTGCCAACTTGCCAGGCCCTCATCCCAAAAGAGAATGGCACCGCTGAAGCCCAGATCCCCCGCTGGTACCTTGACGGGCGCAGTGCCGAGTATCCCGCATCCCTGTACATTGCCGGTGTCGGTGAAGGCCAGAATCCCGAGGATGCCGCCGGACAGGCGCGTGCATCCGTGGGTGCGCAGATCCGCGTTCAGGTCGACTCCGAGATCACATCCATCACACGTGAACTGGACAGCGGTGACCGGTATGAGTTTCAGACCATGTTCAACAGCGCCACCACCAGCCGGATTGACGAACACCTGCAGGGACTTGAAATCGCCCTTCAGGCAGAACATGCCGGCAGATATTATGCGCTGGCCGCCCTCTCCAGACAGCGTTACCTGAGAGAACTGCAGTCGGATCTGGATCGCCTGCGCGACCGCTTTGACTCCATGATCGGGAGCGGGCGCGAACAGATCGCCGGCGGACATATTTTTTCCGGCATTACCAGTATCCTTGATGCTCAAAACCTGTCTACCGAGTTCTATGCGGTGCTTTCAACCTATAATGCATTGGCCGACAGACCCTACGCGAGCGGTGACGTGCTTGGCATGGCCGGACTGGTTCCCGAGATACGCTCAGCGCTCACATCCATTCACTTGTCGGTTGCGTCAGGTGATGAGCAGACCGGAAATCCCGGGCAACAGCTGTCCGAGCCACTGGTATTCCGTGCCGACTATGCAGGAGGTGACCGGGATGTGCCCATGGCCAACCTGCCCCTTCGGATTGAATACCAGGATGGCACCGAGGCCGCCCGGGTCGTTACAGACAGCGAAGGCAATGCAGCTGTGTACCTTACGGCCGTTCCCGTGCGTCGGGAGATCAACCAGGTCATAGCGCAGCCCGTTTTCACCGGTATACCGGGCACTTACCGGAATATCATCCGCAATATGGATGTCCGCGCCACCTATCGCATTTTACAGGAAGAGCGCATTCCGATCGCCGTCATCATCACCGATGAAAGCGGGAGGAGGTTAAGCCGGCTTGAGCAACGGATTGGAAGCGCTATCGAGCGGCTTGGCTACAGCATCAGTGATCGGTCAGGAGTAGCGGTCGAGGGTACGGTCAGCCGGCTGGATGTCCGTGAGATTGATGGTATCAGCGGAAGTCAAACTGTGGTTCGGTCCGAGCTGCAGATTGCGGTCAAAGTGCGAAAAAGCAATGCCGTTATCGGATCGGTGACCGGACATGGAACAGGTATGAGCATCCGGAGCGAGGATGAAGCCCTGCGCGCATCACAAAACCGGATTGATGTGGATCGAAGGGAGCTTGCCGAAGCGCTTGGCGGCGTAACAGCTGAAATGGCAATGGAAGACGGCAACTCTGTTCAACCGGTGCAAATTCAGGATTGACCGGTCTGGTCGTCGGTCTGCTGTTCACGAATCCCGCTGCTCACGAATCCGGCGCAGCCGCTCCCAGCGTTTCGATTCCTGCCCCTGATCTCCCGGATGATACCAGGATTCCTTTTTCAACGCATCCGGCAGATACTGCTGTTCCACCCAGTGCCCCGGATAGGAATGCGGATATTTGTAGTCGTCCGAGGCATTGCCGGTTTCAAGGTAGCGCGCCTTTTTCGCATTGGCCGTTTTGTCTCTCAGGTGATCGGGCACCGGCCGAGTCCCTTTCTCACGGTGCTCCTGCGCGACAGCAAATATGGCGCCGGTGCTGTTGCTCTTGGGAGCAAGCGCCAGATGGAGGCAGGCTTGGGAAAGAAAGTAGAATCCCTCCGGCATTCCGCATTTTTCAAACGCATCATGAGCGCTGTTCACTACGGTGATTGCATGCGGATCGGCCAGGCCGACATCTTCGGAGGCAAAGATGAGCAGCCGCCGGAAGATGAAGTGCGGATCTTCACCACCTTCCAGCATGGCGGTAAGCCAGTACAGGGCCGCGTCGGGATCCGACCCGCGCAGTGACTTGATCATGGCTGATGCGTAGTGGTAGTGCTCATCGCCAGTGCGGTCGTACCGCAGATAACGCTTCTGAATCGACTCTTTGGCTACTTCCACATCCACCCGCCTGATTCCCTCCTCATTCTCCGGACTGGTGAGCACAGCCATTTCCAGCGCATTCAGGGCATGACGGATATCCCCGCCGGAATACTCCGTGAAATAGTCGATGGCATCTTCGGTTACGGTGACATCGTATGACCCCAGGCCGCGCTCTTCATCCGCCAGCGCCCGTTCCAGAAGGGTGCGGATGTCAGCGGATTCGAACGGATACAGCTCAAACAGCTGGCACCGTGAAAGCAGCGGGCCCACCAGCGAATAGAACGGATTGAGCGTGGTGGCGCCAATAAGCGTTATGAGGCCGGATTCGATATGCGGAAGCAACGCGTCCTGCTGAGCCTTGTTCCAGCGATGAATCTCATCAACAAATAGGATGGTTTTTCTGTGATACAGTTTCTGTTGCTCGCCGGCTTTCTGCACCACCTGCCTGAATTCCCTGACCCCGTCGAGAACGGCGTTCAGGATCACGAAATCTGCGTCGATTTCTCTAGAGATAACATGTGCCAGCGTTGTTTTCCCACTGCTTGGCGGGCCATAGAAGATCATCGACCCTATACGCCCGCTTTCGATCATTCGGCGCAGCAGCTTGCCCTCGCCGACCAGGTGCTCCTGTCCGGCAAATTCCTCCACGGAAACAGGTCGCATGCGCGTGGCAAGAGGCTGCGAGCGGGACGTGCCGCCCATACCATCTGGTTGCGAATCATCAAAGAGATCCTTGCCATTCATCGTAATACGTTTCGGTTGCCGTTCAGCGCCACATCCGGTCAGACCGTGCTGCAGCGCTCCATGATCTCGATAATCTGCGTGATCTGACGGTGTTTCAGTTCATAAAGCATGTTCTTGCCTTCCCGATAGGATACCAGCACACCCTTGTTTTTGAGGATACCCAGATGATGCGAGGCGACGGCCTGCTCCAGATCCAGCTGCTCGTGTATTTCCGATACCGACAGCTTTTCATGCTTTTCCAACAGTTCGATGATGGCTATTCGGATGGGGTGTGCAATCGCCTTCAGTACCGAAGCGCAACGCTCCAGCTTATGCACACCTGTGTTCAAATCAAGCATCGATTCGTACCAAAATTAAATATTATGTTATATACATATATTATATATGAAATATATAGATATTTATGTTTAAATC
>SLLP01000133.1 GCA_007133995.1 Balneolales bacterium | reverse complement strand
TCCGTATATAAAATCAGCACCACCCAGCTCGGTCAGTGCAGTGACGTCGCGTTGAAGGTACTCGATCCCTTCCGTCAGAAGCTCCTGGACGACACCATACAGTTCCTCGGCATCGTCATAGTCGGGACTCAGATTTTCCACACCCTGGAAAGCTTCGGAATAGGGCGCATCATTCCACAATGCGACGACATTACCCAGGGCATTGGCCATAAGGATCTTGGCTACACCGAGATGGTGCCAGTGCTCGCTTTCTTCAGCCCTGTCAATAACCTGATAGAGGTCATTCATGGAACCACCGTATAAGTTGGAATTCCATACCGGAGCAGATCGGGCGTTACTGAAAATGTACCTGGCTATGTTGGTATGTTCGCGGTTGGTACCCGCCATCTGCTGCATCAGTACCGAGTTGTACTGAGAGATATCACCACCCAATCCATAGGCAAGATTGACTTGCGCATGCGACAATAGATTGTCGATGCCGGTCTGCGTAGCCTGGTTCGGGTTTTGGTTGGTGGAGCTGATTTCGCAGGCATTGAGCGCAAGAACCAGCAATCCGACCATGATTGTGAGATAGACTTTATTGATCATAATAAAAATCGTATGAGTTAATATGTTATATCCGTCTTACAACGAGAATCGGACTTCCACACCAAAACTGCGTCCGCCCGGATTGTTGTAGTAGTCGATACCCATGGAGGCGCCATCCCCCATACCGTAAAGGTTGGTATCCGGATCGATACCACTGTATCCGGTGATAAGGATCAAATTTCTGCCCCAGAGGGAAAATGTCGCAGAACTGAGTCCAATGGCATTGGCCAAAGCCGGAGACAAAGAGTAGGAAAGCGTCACATCCCTGAGGCGAATCCAGGAAGCATCTTCCACAAAAGGCTCGTTCACGTTGAAATACCCCTCCAGGTTCTGGTAATAAACCTGAGTGATGGTAGCTTCAATATCATTGGGTGAGCCATCAGATGCTTTTACTCCTTCGAAGACCTTTTGCTCTCCCCTGTTTTCTGTTACGACCGACTGGCCGTTATGACGCATCACGGCTTCGACACCATTCCAGACATCACCGCCCTGACGAATGTCAATAAGGGAAGTAAACCGGAAACTTCTCCAGGAGAGCGTATTGCGAATACCAAGTGTGAAATCGGGATTTGGATCACCGAGTTTAATCAGTTCGCTGGTGGCCATCGGATAGCCGTACATGCTGCTTTCCGGGTCATCATTGATCAGCCGGTTGCCATTTGCGTCGCGTTGCCAGCCTCTTCCGTAAAAAACGCCATAGGGTTGGCCGGGGACCAGGCGTGGAACAATGTTTCCTCCAACACCACCCAGGTCGATCTGGTCAACTCCTTCCACAAGTGAAATCACTTTATTTCGATTTCGGGTAAAATTAAAGGTGGCATCCCACCGCAGATCACGCGTTGCAACCGGAGTCAGATTTAGCTGAACTTCAACACCCTGATTTTCCAGTTCACCGGCATTGATCAAATAACTGCCAAAGCCGGAAGAGGCAGGTATGGGTACCCTGAAAATCTGATCCTTGTTTCGGGAGTAATAGTAGGTAATGTCCATGCGAAGCCGGTTTTCCCAGAATCTGAGATCAGTTCCCACTTCGTAGGTAGTGTTTGATTCCGGTTCGATATCTGGATTGCCGATATTCTGACTTGCCGTAACTCCAACCACCCCCTGATAAGGGAAGAAAAAGCTGTTTCCATAGCTCTGGCCGGTAGCGGATGGAAAGAAGTAGGAGTTTGTGGCAAACAACGGTGCATCGTTTCCTACGTTTGCGTAGGAAAGGCGAAGCTGGCCGAAATTCATTATACCATCCGCCATATCAAATGCATCTGTGAATACAAATGCGAGGCTTGCCGCCGGATAGAAGAATGAACGGCCATCCAGCGTGGAGGACCAGTCGTTACGTCCGGTAATGTCCAGGTATACAAGATCCCGGTAATTGATGTTGGCATTTCCGAATACCGAAACCAGTTCACGCGGATTGGTGCTGTGCTGGACATCGGGCTCCTGGCTTACATTGCTGATGTGGAACAATCCGCGCTGCTCAAATCCACGCCCGGAAAAATAGAGACGGTTGGAATGGTCGGTGCGGTAATTATGTCCGGTGATAATCTGGAGTTCAATGTCGTTGTCAAAGGATTCCTGGTAGGTCAGCAGGAAATCAGAGTTGATATTGCGAACCGTAAATGTCTCCTCGAAAAGACGTCCTTCGCGGCCGTCACCACCGCTGGATCCCAGATCAAAATTGTGACGACGGCGATCGGAATACGTATCCACACCGAGTCGATACGATGCATTCAGCCAGGTGGTCAGATCATAAGAGACCATGGCGTTTCCGATAAACCGGTTTACCTCA
This sequence comes from Balneolales bacterium, assembly GCA_007133995.1. Lineage (GTDB taxonomy): Bacteria > Bacteroidota > Rhodothermia > Balneolales > Natronogracilivirgulaceae > SKNL01. The sequence goes on along the minus strand of SLLP01000133.1, from coordinate 1,535 downwards.
TCGCGATATATGTTGTTGTTGATCGTCCAGAACGGGCTGTCCGGTCCCCGGCTTGGTGTACCGGCTTCGGTGGCACTTCGCCCCTGGTGGGTTCGTGCGGAACCGTCCGGGTTTTCGTAGGCAAATACATCATTTGCCGGATCACTGGTGCCATGAGTGATATCCATAATGGGATTGCTCCGGGTAAGGGGAATCATCATGCTGGTGAAGTTGGATCCCCTACCGGCCCTGCGGCCCTCAGAGTTTACATAATTGGCACGCCCGGAAATACGGAGCCGCTCGGTCAGGTAGGCATCACCATTCAGACGTACCGAATTACGCTTGAAATAGGTCTTGGGAATGAATCCGTTTTCATCACTTCGTCCGAACGAGAAATAGAGATTCCGGTCGCGGGTTCCCGTTGAGATGCTGACCTGGTTTGCTATACTCAGGCCGGTGTCGAAAAAAGCATCCATGTTATCGTAGGTTTCAACCGGTTCACCGGTGGCACTCGGATCGGAGGCCAGGACCGGGTTGCCATTGATGTGGTAATTGCTGGCTGTATTTCCATCATAGCTCAGCTCGCTGATGTGTGGACCCCAGTGAGCCGGAGATGTCAGCGCAAGATCGCCGTTCGTACCGGGCCCGTATTGGGACTGCACCTCGTACAATTGGGTCACTTGTGTGAACCCGACACGACTGGAGACATCGATAACGGTCGCTGGCTGGGCACCTTCCTGCCCGCGCTTTGTTTCGATGATGATGGCGCCGTTTGCAGCGTCGATACCATAGAGTGCGGCAGCGGCCGGACCCTTCAGGACCGTCATGGACTCGATATCGTCCGGGTTTATGTCAATGGCACGGTTTGATGCATCCACCGAGCTGAACGTGACCGTAGTGTTGAATGCATTGCTGATGGGAATACCATCCACAATGTAGAGAGGCTCATTGTTGCCAAGAAGCGACGCGCGACCGCGAATGTTGACGGAACTTGCGGCACCCGGTACGCCGGCCTGACTCCGAACTTCCACGCCGGAAAACTGGCTGCTCAGCGCATCACTGACGCTAATTTGCCGGGTGGCGGAAATGTTTTCGGCCTGGACCGATTGAATGGCATATCCCAATGCCCGCCGGTCAGCTTGCAGGCCAAGTGCGGTAATCACAATATCATCGAGCAGGAGCAGGTCGACTTGCAACTGGACATCGATGGTCGTTCGGCCTTGAATCGCTACACGTTCTCTCTGGTATCCCAGATAGCTGAACACCAGATGTGTGACATCTTCCGGTACGGTTATTTGGTAATTGCCATCGAGTGTCGTTACGGCACCGATGGTGGTTCCCTCAGCCAGGACATTCACTCCCGAGAGGGGCTCTCCGTCAGTGGCATCGGTAACGACACCGGTTATGGTTTGTCCGAGTGTTAATGCCGGAATGGCAATAAGGCACACGAGCATCAGGCACAGCTTGTATGTGTGTTTCATATAAACCCCGATCTTTTTATGACTTTTTAGATTGGTTTAAAAAGATTTGCCGGTTAATAAAATAGCAAATGTCCT
>SLLP01000163.1 GCA_007133995.1 Balneolales bacterium | reverse complement strand
TGGCGGCTTCATGCGGACCGCTATCCCAACTGCGATCCGATGATAAAGAGGAAGTTATCGTCGAAGAGACAACGGAGGAAGCAGAAGCTGACAAAACGGCTCCGGAAGTATTGGAAATACCGGAATGGCACAACCCCAATCAACCTTTTAAAATAACAGCTGATTCGATACTAGTTTCAGCAAGCGCTGTTTCATCCGACTCGACAGATGCCCGAAAGATTGCGGAAATTGCTGTCAGAGACCAAAAAAAAGTGGCATATGCCGACCTGTCATTCGACAAGTTGCAGAATAAAGGCGCCATCCCTTCAAAGTCAGATACCCAACGGAAAGCCACACGTGAGCAGATTCAGGTTTTCCTCAGCTCCATAGATTTAGGATCGGCAGTGATGGAGTCTCAGATTCCCTGTAACGAAAAAATATTCTTCTTTACGACAGAAAATCAGGTTCGTTGCTACATCTTGCATGCCTGTGAAAAAACGGCTCTCGAAAGTGCAATTCGTGCCGCTGCTGATCAGTAACAGGAATCGGATGTAATTCGCAAGTAAATGAGACCTGCCCTGCATGCCTGTTCTGAAAAAAAAATGCATGCAAAGCAGGATGTGATTCAGGAAACTCAGCTCATGTATTGAATGATTTTGTCTCCGAACTCTGACGTTTTAAGTTTGGTCGCTCCCTCCATTTGACGCTCAAAGTCGTAGGTGACTTGTTTCTTGCTTATAGCCGTCTCCATTCCATTTTCTATCAACCGTGCTGCTTCAGACCATCCCATATGATCAAGCATCATAACCGCTGACAGAATCATAGAGCCCGGGTTGACCATGTCCTTGCCTGCGTATTTTGGTGCCGTACCATGAGTTGCCTCAAAGAGGGCATATCCGCTTTGATAGTTGATATTCGCTCCTGGTGCTATGCCAATGCCCCCTACACAGGCTGCCAGGGCATCCGATATATAGTCTCCGTTCAGGTTCAACGTAGCTATAACGTCGTATTCCTCCGGCCGCGTTAATATCTGCTGAAGAAAAGCATCAGCTATAACATCCTTGATCACGATGCCATTGGGAAGCTCGCACCATGGCCCTCCGTCAATCTCCCTGGCATCAAACTCTTCTTTTGCAAGTTCATATCCCCAGTTTTTAAAGCTTCCCTCAGTGAATTTCATAATATTGCCCTTGTGAACCAGTGTTACATTCTTGCGGCCGTGTTCAATGGCATAGTCAATGGCAGAACGAATCAGGCGCTTGCTGCCCTGTTCTGAAACAGGCTTAATTCCAATGGAAGAGCTTTTCGGAAAGCGGATATTGGTCGCTTTCATCTCTTCGATTAGAAACTTTTTGATCTTGTCAGCTTCCGGAGTTCCGTTCTGGTACTCGATGCCGGCATAGATATCCTCGGTATTTTCACGGAAAATAACCATATCAGTACGTTCTGGATGCTTAACCGGACTGGGTGTTCCATTATAGTAACGAACAGGACGCACGCAGGCATAGAGATCCAGCAGCTGTCGGAGTGCAACATTGAGACTTCGGATGCCTTCACCAACCGGCGTGGTAAGTGGACCTTTTATGGCTACGCGGAACTCCCTTATGGCCGCAAGTGTATCCTCCGGAAGCCATGTATCGCTACCATAAAAAGCCAAAGACTTTTCTCCGGCATAGATTTCCATCCAGGAAATTTTTTTCCCCCCCGAGTACGCTTTATCTACAGCTGAGTCTACCACTTTCTTCATGACCGGAGAAATGTCCAAGCCTATACCGTCACCTTCTATGTAAGGGATGACAGGATTCTCCGGTACGTTCAGTGTACTATCATCATTCAATGTAATTTGCTTTCCGTCAACAGGATTTACAATTTTATCAAACTTAATCATATGTTTCGCTTTTTGAAAAAAAGTTAAGGACTTTTCGAGCCTATATTGGTGTTTTCTACAGTACCCAAAGATAAAAAACTTACAGATAAGTACTCATCAATCTTTTCAGCTGACAATGGAATTGCTCTGTTGCCAATACCGGTTGCATTCGAATATCAGTATATTAAAGAGTCGATATTGTCCACAGTGAGGTACCGGAATCCATGCATAGGGAATAATCGGACGCCTATAATCGTTTTTCTTTTGAATCAGTAACAACTCTGAACATACAGCATATTTCTACGGTCATGCTATCACCACTTATGGGCAAAAGGCCCCAGCACAAGCGATTCAATTACCAATACAGGTACTACAAACCGAATCCACTGCGTCCTGATCGAATTAAATTCCGCAGGATAACGCGACGCGGCACTGGGGGCTCAATTTTACTGTATGCATTGCTGCTGTTCCTTGTACTGTGGATCATAACCTGAAACACAGCTGAGGGGCGATCAAGAGTGGGGTGCTGAGCAACAGGGCTGCATAAACATCATATAAACGTACTCAACCAGCAGGCAAATTCAATTTTGGCAACATCAGGTGATCACTCTTCCTTAATCAAAGTCCTTCCACCGGAAGTCTCAAACAAAATAGCCGCAGGGGAGGTAGTACAGAGACCGGCATCAGTCGTAAAGGAGCTTCTGGATAATGCCATTGACGCCGGTGCTGATCATATCTCACTGGTCATCCAGGATTCCGGCAGAACACTCATACAGGTGCGTGATAATGGATGCGGGATGTCAGAAAAGGATATTGCGTTATGCTTTCTCCGTCATGCCACTTCCAAGCTTTCAACAGTGAATGATCTTCAGAATATTCGTACGCTTGGTTTTCGAGGTGAGGCGATGGCATCCATTGCATCCGTAGCACAGGTTAGCGTTGCAACCAAACGCGTTGAAGACGAGTCGGGCATTGAATATGAAATTCGTGGAGGTGAGGAAATTGACCTGATACCCGCGGCCTCTGACAACGGAACAACCGTGATCGTACGTAATCTGTTTTACAATGTACCCGCACGACGTGCCTTTCTGAAAACCGATGCGACAGAACTTCGCCATATCCTGCTGGCCTTGCACCAGGCTGCAATTGCATGGCCAGAAATAGCCTTTGATCTCGACGCAGATGGCGAAATCATATATCGACTCAAACCCGACAATCTCGAATCCCGTATCGCTGATCTGTTTGGAAAATCATATAAAGCCAGTCTGATTCCTTTGGCTGAGTCAACCAGCATGGTGCGTATTCAGGGACTGCTGTCAGATCCTCAATTGACAAAAAAGACAAGAGGGGAGCAGTTTCTTTTTATCAACAAGCGCCCCTTCTTCCATCGGCATCTTAACTATATTATTCAGGAAATTTACCGCGACTGGGTCCAACCCAATGCATATCCATTTTATGCTTTGTTTTATGAAGTAGATCCCGAGGCTGTTGACGTCAATGTTCACCCTACTAAGCAGGAGATAAAATTTGAGGATGAGCGCACGATTTCCACGTTTACTCGCTCTGTAGTAAAAAAAGCCTTGAACGACCGCATGAGAGTGCCTGTATGGAACCCCGGCGAGGACGATGCACCACCCGCAAGACATTCCTTCCAGGAAAGATTTAAAGGCGGGTTTCGCGGGATGCCACACGACACGACATCCAGGCTTTACGAAACTGGTCATCACCCGCGTGCCAACGTGGAAGGAACCTTTGGCAAGGTATCACATAAGGGAATAAACAGTGAGAAAAATGATGGCCATATTTCCAGAAAGCACGAGGTATATGAACAATCGACCGGGGAAACGGCGGGTGTTTCTCAAAATATTGATTACCACTCAAGAGAGAACCGATTCAGTCAGATTCACAACCAGTTTATCATGTCCCAAACCCGGAATGGCATGTTCATCATGGATCAGCATGCAGCCCATAAGCGAATAATCTATGAAAAGGTGCTTACTGAGGCAGAAAGCGGGCTGCCAAGCACCCAGCAGTTGCTCTTTCCAAAGACAATCAATTTTTCTGCCACGGATTTCACCCTGCTTAAGGAGCTCAAGCCGATTATCACCCGCATGGGATTCAATGTGCAAATACTGAGCGGCAACTCTGCCATGATTCTTGGCGTGCCGTCCGATATCAGATTGGAAAATGAACAGCATGTTCTTGAGTCTATAATGGAACAGTACAAGGTCATGTCCAAATCCATTTCCCTGAATGAAAAGGAACGGGTGGCATTGGCTATAGCTATCAAGGCCGCAATACCAAGGGGCAAAAAACTCTCCGAGCTTGAGATGGAAACACTGGTGGACCAGTTGTTTGCATGTGAAAACCCTTTTCACGACCCGTTGGGTAAGCGAACGGTCAGATCGCTTACAGTCGAGGAGCTCCATGCGATGTTTCGCTGAGCGACGAAACGATGTCATCAATAGTGCTTTATTCACGCGGGTCTGCTGTCACAGCTTTATTTAGCAGTCAGTTCAGGCGAACCCTTTGGTTAGTCGCGGTCCTGTAACAGCGGAACAATATTATATCCCTGTGCCATCAAATGCACTGCATTTTCCGACAGCATGTTTTTGATGCGGTTGCTGGAAATGACATGGGTGATACCGTAATGAATAAGTGCTTTTTGATCCAGAAAAAGATCACCATGGTAAGGCCGCCGGGCAATGTATTCTGAAGCATCATCCTCATCTGGCACCACAAACCACTCCCTTGATGCTGACGTTGACCGGGCAAGTCCAATCCATTCAAAAGCAGGTATGCCTCCATTTACAGCCATAACCACGCCGCCGCTGAAACCCGGATTGAACAAGGCATCCGTAACAAAATAGCGATTGCGACCACGGTCTGTTTGACTGACGATTCCTGTTGTCACCATGGGGTATCCCCTGGGATACCCCAAATTGTATGTGAATGTTCCTATTTGCAGATCGTCAGGACGGCCAAAGGGGTACGGAAATACAGGAAATTGCTCGCGAACAGACAGATCAAGTTCGTCAGGGTCAACTTTGGTGCCGATGACAGCCAGGTCCGCGAACTCATCATCAGCCAGAACTTCAAAGTTTCCGATATAGGGGGCATCAAACAGCCAGTTAATTTGGTTTTTTTTAATGGTAACACTTTGAAGGTACGGCCGTCCTTCCTCCCGGTAATCGTAAAGAGTATCGGGGGAGGTGATCACGTGTCGTGTGGTTATCATTCCAACCATATTGTTTCTGTTGTGAATAACAATAGCAGTTCCAGATGATGTGGTATGATTTTCTACGACAGCTGAGGCCAACGACTCGATTGATACCGCTGTCTCAACATCGGATGGCATTACACGGGAATCTTCATCAAATAGGTAGGTCTCATAATAAGAGGTGCTGGTGATCCTTTTTACAGACCCGAGCATTTCCTCAAGATGCGGGGCGGCGTTGCCAATCGGATATCCCGTGAGATATTCACCCGTACCGGGTTCCTGATTCAAATAAACAACGGTGCGAGTGCATGATGAAGAGCACATAAAAACCGCCATCATGGAAATGATTAGCGTTTTGTGAAGTAAAAGGTAGGCTGATGTCATCGGAATCGTGCCAAAATAATGTAATAATTGCAAGATGAATCTATATCTCAAAACTGTTAAGTACGTCCAAAGCCAACGCTCTGCGCTCTTCATTCATTGTGATGTTTCCGGCCGACAAGAGTGCGGATACACGAATCAATGCTTGCTGTCTTTCATCAATATCCCGAATCCTTTGCATGGTGAGAAGCGCATCAGTAGCTGCTTTTTCTGCTGCCGCATTGTTTACTTTAATTTTTAAATCAGTTGAAAGCCTGCCCAGAGCGCGGGTTCTCCAATAGTAGTTTCTGATATCATAGGCCAACTCGGACGGCTGTGAAATCATTCCATTGTCAAGGTAGGTTTCAATAAGAATAAATTGATAGTACGGTCTGCGATCAGACATTCCGGCAAGTGACCGCGCAAAGTCATGGTAGCCTCTGGCAATGGCAAAGGCATAAAGTTCAGATACGAGTGAATTGAAGGAGGGATCTGACATCTGAAACCATGCTGCTATGTCAAGAGCACGATCAGGCCGCCCTAATGAAATCCAACGCTCAATAATCTCAGCAATCAGTTGGTTATGAGCTTCCGCACCGGCAACATCGTGAGCATCAGACTCCGCATTTTCTATCGCCTGTGCCGCCAGGGACCTTTTGTCATGGCGAATTTGGATGTCAGCAATCCGCAGATAAGCATATGAACGCTGCAGGGATGAGGTCATACCACCAATACCGGCTGACCCAAGAAGAATCAGGGAATCTGCCAACGCTTCATTATCAGATACTATCCAAGCTATTTCAAGCAGGGACTCCGTTTTTTCTGACACATTATCAGGAATCTGGCCGAGCAGGTTCAGCGCATGATCAATAGAATCCCTTTTTGCCTGCCGAACTGCCAAAGCAGCGAGAGTGGTATGCTCAAAGTAATCACGGTTAAAACCCTCAACGATTTTCAATGCCTCATCCATTTTATCATGTAGTCCTAATTGAACCGCCAGGTATCGCAGTGCGAAATCAGTATAATTAGAATCTATATTTCCAATCTGCCTGACAATTTGTCTGCTTAAAACAAATTCCCCATGATCGGCTAATGTATTAGAAAGGTCCGTGAGCATTTCAATATGTTCAAGTGCATGATCATCATCAGGAGATGGCAGTCTTTCCCGAACCAGAGCCACGGCCTGAGCTCCACGACCACTGGTGAACAATTCTTTGCATATTAGTTCTATAATTCTGACCTGATCCACCGGATTCAGATAAGGAATGTAGCTGTAAAACTGCTCCAGTGCACGGGGGTCTAATTCATCTGTGATATACCCAAACAAAACAATCTGCTTTAATGATTCGTAAAGAAGTTCGGGGTTTTGGATCCGATCGGCATTTTTCAGGCTTCGGGGCCACCGAGCGATCTCAGAGAAATGGACGGAAAGTTCAAAGTAAAGCCGGTCTGTAACTTCCCGATCCCAATGCCGGTCAGCTCGGCTTTCCACCATTCGAACCAGTTCGTCATGGTGCAAGTCCCGGGGATTGCGAGTGAGGAGACCGGCATAATCCAGCTCAAACAAACCCTTATCCAGTACATTGTCCTCCATGCCAATAGCATAGAGGGTCAATTTATGAAAACTCTCCAACGCCTCTGCTCTGGCAGCATAGGAAGGTACTTTTCTTCTCAAATCACCAATGGTGAGATCTCCAATGCGGGTTCGGTGCTGTGCAACGTCAACCGCGATCTGTGAATCGGAATAATTGTTGATTATCTGTTCAATTTTCTCGAGTGCCAGTCGATAATGTATATGGGCCTCAGCCGGATCATGGCCCTCCAGCTTGCCTGCTGCATCTATGTGTTGATATGCTTCTACAAAAAGCCGATTGGCTTCTCGTTCGGCGTCAGGCTTACCACATTGGAACAAAACGCCCAATAACAGCGGTAAAATCAAAAAAATATGACGCCTGTTTATGATCATAAGACAGATAAAGTTCAATATTGGAGAGTAAAAAATGTTCTGTATTAAAGGGTAAAAATAAGAATCTTTGTCTTGCAATATGAGTGTTCATATTGAAAAAAAGCAGGAAAATTTATGGAACGTGTCTCTTGCATCATATTGGCGTGAACCTTAAGATAAGGTTCACATATATATTACATATATTCATGCCATGAAGAAATTTGTTTTACAACGTGAAATCAAATCGAGGGATCCGTCAACCTATCGGATTCCTTACCAGGACTTGCTTAACGTACAACAGTATGAAGCTGTTATGCACGACAGTGGACCCGCACTAGTTATTGCCGGAGCCGGTACGGGAAAAACCCGAACTCTGATCTATCGATTAGCACGCCTTGTGGAGGATGGCGCCGCTCCCTCATCCATATTGCTTCTTACTTTCACCCGCCGTGCAGCCAGGGTTATGCTTGACAGAGCAGCTGGAGTGCTGGATGACCGCTGCACTAAAGTAAGGGGAGGTACCTTTCATCATTACTGCAACCAGATTCTGCATCAATACGCAGACCGATTAGGATATTCTTCCAACTTTACCCTGCTTGATCAGGCCGATACCCAGGATACCGTTCATCACATTCGCTCCTCATTCGCTCAAAACTTGCGCGGACAAAGATTTCCGCAGAAGCAGACATTGGCTGCCATCTTTTCTGCTTCAGTTAACAAACAGATCAGCCTTTACGAAGTAATTGCAACTGATTATCCCCAGTTTTTGCAGCATCATGAAGCTATAGAGGAATTGCAAAAAAGATACTCTGATTATAAAAGTATGAATGATGTAATGGACTTTGACGATTTGCTTGTTTATACTCATCGCTTGTTGACTAAGGAGAAAGATGTTCGGGAAATAGTTGCTTCTAAAAACCGGTTTGTAATGGTTGATGAGTATCAGGATACGAATAATTTGCAGGCAGAACTCGCATCCCTTTTCAGTTCGGTTCACCATAATCTGATGGTTGTTGGAGATGATGCACAGAGTATTTATGCGTTCAGAGGGGCCAATTTTCGTAATATACTTGCTTTTCCTGAGCAAAATACGAACTGTAATATCATCAAATTGGAGGAGAATTACCGATCCACACAGCCTATCCTCGATCTCTCAAATACTCTAATAAGCAAAGCAAAAGAAAAATTTGAAAAGAAGTTGTATACAAGAAAAAACCAAGGTGATCTGCCCGGTCTGATCAGGGCGTCATGCGAAAGAGACCAATCCAGATTTATTGTCCAGTTGCTGCTTCAGCTTCGGGAGCAGGGAACGCCGTTAAAGGAAATTGCCGTCCTGTTTCGAAATGGGCGTGACTCCTATGATCTTGAATGGCAGCTAAATAAGAAAAATATCCCATTTCAAAAATTTGGCGGGCAAAAATTTGCTGAGGCTGCACATATCCGCGATATACTCTCACATATCAGGGTAATTGTAAATCCTGATGACAGTATTGCATGGAACAGAGTTCTTTTGTTGCTGGAAGGCATTGGACCCAAAAGTGCTTCAGAGCTGATTTTATGGCTAAAATTGAACAAAAGCCGGGATTTAAGCTCATCGGAGATAGTCAGTGCGTCGTATAAAAAGCAACTTGACTCACTCAGTCAGGTGCTTGCAGGCCTGACCGGTTTAAAAAATCAACCCGGTAAAGCAGTGGAATTGCTTGTTCAATACTATAAACCGTTATGTGAAAAACGATTTGATGACCATCCCAAAAGACTGAAAGATCTTGATGCATTTACCGGCCTGTCGAACGGCTATTCTTCTCTGGATCAGTTGTTGCAGGAACTGACCCTTGACCCTCTTGATGCAACAGCTTTGGAAACCGAAGCTACTTCCAAAGATGAATATCCGCTGATTCTGAGCACTATACACTCTGCAAAAGGCTTAGAGTGGGATACAGTATTCATCATTCAGTGTCTTGATGGAATTATTCCGTCGGGGTATTCAATTGACAATCCAACGGCTCTTGATGAGGAATTGCGATTGCTTTATGTGGCCTGCAGCCGGGCACGCGAGAAACTTTTCATTACCTACCCGGTCACAAAGGAGAGCTCGTTTGGTGAGTATTTCTCCAATCCATCACGTTTTCTGGATAACATGCCAGAAGATATGCTTGAGCCATGGATGCTGGAGGAAGAGGAATCCGACAGAAAACAGCTTAAAGAATAATATAATAGAGGCTTTACATTTTAAACTGCATTAAGTGACAGGTAATTGGAAGCACTGCAGCCGGTTGTCAATCTTTGTCAAGCTTGAGAATTTTATACTGACGGTACATGTCCTTGGCAAGCCAAAAAAACGCATAAGGAGGGATTAGAATAAACAAAACTGTTATAAAAAGCTTTCGTTTATCAGAGTAGGGGTATTCATGAATTCCTGAAATTGCCGCAATCCACAAAATTACCAAAGCAAAGGCGAGCAGTGCGACTAAAATGGAACCCACGGTTCCAAAATGATCGTGAATTGATTGCAGCATAACATTATTATTTTCCCGGGAATATGATACGTGATTTCAAATATAAAAACTTTATCTTTGATTTCCTTCTCAACACAATTATTCAATTTTATGCTGCCAGTTGTTGCCATCGTCGGCCGGCCGAATGTCGGGAAATCTACACTGTTCAACCGTCTTCTCGGAGAGCGCCAGGCTATTGTCCATGATGAATCTGGAGTCACCCGCGACCGACATTATGGTGAAAGCTATTGGAACGGGCGCGATTTTACTGTGATTGATACCGGTGGATACCTTTCGGGGAAAGCCGATGTCATTGTACAAGGCACAAGACACCAGGTTGAACTTGCCATTCAGGAAGCCGATGTCATTGTATTTGTAGTAGATGTCCTGCAGGGAATTACCTCGGAAGATGACGCTGTTGCCCATATTCTGAGAAGACAGCAAAAACCCGTACTGCTCGCAGTAAACAAATCAGATAACGTTGAAAAAAGTATGCAGGCACCGGAATTCTACAAAATGGGATTTCCTGAACTTTTTGCGGTCTCGGCGTTATCAGGTTCCGGCACGGGTGAGCTGCTAGATCGTCTTGTTGAACATCTTCCAGAACAAAAGGAACAGCAGGAGGGACAAAAATGGCCCAAACTTGCCGTAATCGGTCGACCAAATGTTGGAAAAAGCAGCTTCATAAATGCACTCCTGGATGATGAACGTTGCATTGTCACGGATATCGCCGGAACCACCCGTGATTCTGTAAACAGTCTGCTTGAGTACAGAGGCAATACCTATACACTTGTTGATACAGCCGGATTGCGCAAACGCTCCCGGGTGCATGACAATATTGAATTCTACAGCCTTATACGGACAGAAAAAAGCATACGTGCATGCGATGTAGCCATTCTTCTGGTGGATGCAGAACAAGGTTTTCAGATGCAGGATGCCAGGTTGCTGCGACAGGCTGAGCAATTCAATAAAGGTATGATCATCGCATTAAACAAGTGGGATCTGATTGAAAAGCAGACCAATACTGCTAAAGAGTTCATAGACGCCATTTACGAAAAGATACCCAACTTGAGATACGTTCCGGTAATCACCATGTCGGCAGTAACCGGACAAAGAGTTCATCGTGTGATCGACCAAGCCGAGGAGGTACTGGATCATAGAAACAAAAAAATTCCCACATCACAACTCAACCGCTTCCTGAAAGACATCACATCGCGCAGGCCGCTTCCTTATGCAAGGGGGCATCAGCTTACCATAAAATACATGACACAGGTCAAACAAAAGCCACCTGTTTTTTCGCTTTTCATGAATACACCAAGGGAACTTCCGGCGAACTACAGGCGATATATAGAGAACCAGCTGCGAGAATCCTTTGGCTTTAAAGGGGTACCCGTTACAATGGTGTTCAAGGAAAAATAACAGGCATTTCTGCCTCAATTTCTTTGATTGAACTGTGACATGCGTTATTTTCATATATGCCTAAAAATGGCAACATAAATAGCAACACATGTTTCATAGTACTTAATTTAGAACAGTAACTGAATATGTCTGAAAATCTTGAAATTCCTCGTAGAAATGCACTATCCGGTGGTGCTAATCGGGAGCGATCATTGAGTTTTTGGGAAAAGATCTATTTGCCAGAAATTTTTCGTGGTATGTGGTATACCTTCAAGCAGATGTTCCAGCCCAAGTTTACCATGAAATACCCCGAAGAACGGTTTGAACCTCCGTCCATTTTTCGGGGCAGGCCGGTTCTTGTGGAAGATGAAGGCCAGGAGCGTTGCGTGGCATGCGGACTCTGCGCGCGGGCCTGTCCGCCGCTTGCTATCAGCATGCAGGCTTCGGAAATAAATGATGATCCAAAGGAGCGTTACCCTACCTTTTTTGAAATCAACATGCTGCGTTGTATTTATTGCGGATATTGTGAGGAAGTTTGTCCGGAAGAAGCCATTGTCATGAGTAAGGATTACGACCTGGTATACGCAACACGGGAAGAAGCTGTCTACGATAAATCCAAGCTGCTCGTCTCAAAAGAAGAACTGAAAGATCGTCTTGAATATCTTAGGGAATATAAAAATCGACAGTTCGGCCAATTCTGGAATTTTGACGAAGAAAACAATATTCATTCGGTTCGCAATCGTGACAAGCGCTGGGAAACCAGCCTGTCGTTGGTTGAAATGATTGAAGAGCAGCGCAAGGAGGTGAAAGAACCAGAGCTGGACAGGACGTGATGCAACAGCTGTGATCTAAAGAAAAAGTATAACTTTTAATTATAAAGCGGTAAAAGCAAAGGTGAATATGCTAAATCAAGACAATCATCAGATGCTTGTCGATGATGTTGCCTGGTTGCAGGAAGAGCTTGAATTGCTTAAAGGCATGATATCCATCGTTCCTTATCTGGAAAAACCGCTGGAGCAGGAGTCCGTATTTGATATGATCGGGAAAATTGGCATTGCTTGTGATTCTTTTTATAAGCCAATTCTGAAAGCAACCGTAGAACATAAGGGTGATCTGCATCTTTCAATATCCAGGAAAGTTGAGTTAGATAATCCAGACAAAAAACCCGATGAGAAAGATATAACTGAGCTGCTTGATCAAATAAAGAGCTCACGTGAAGAGCTTCTGGATATGATGAGATCCCTGCAACCGGCAGAATTAAACAGAAAAATTTATTTAAAAGGAGAGACGACCACGATAGAAGAAGTGATCTCTGACATGGTAATGTTTGACAGAAAACAACTAAAATATATTGCAGAAAGAACGCTTGCTCTTGATTCTGTACGTTCAGCCTTAAATAATTAATTATAAATATTTAATTAAATCAAATAATGGCGGAATATTCCGGTATCGTATTGTTTATTGTTTCCTTCTATGCCACCTTGAATTATTACAGGTTGTATTCCGTCGACAGGAAAATAGTGCATTTTTGTCTTGGAACAACCGCGGTATTTCTGGCAATTATCGGAATTTCAGATCTTTTGGCCACGTTTTTCCCAGTTCTGGATCCTTTTTTTATCGATGAATGGGCGACGGTTTTTGCTGTTTCATTCCTTCTAAGTGCAGCGGCAGCCCTGATACGTGATTTTAAACCTGTTTTCTCCAGATTTCCAAGGATTTTGACATTCCTGCCAATGATTTTAATTTTTATTTACCCCTTGATCATAGATACTGTAGTAGTGAAACTTTGGGCAGTAGGACTCTATCAGGGAAGCGCACTATTAATCAGTCTGCTTATTTTTAGCTATAAGGCCAATCATAACAGTACATACGGATATATACTCGTTGGTGTACTTTTTTTTCTTGTTGCATTCATTCTTTTTTGGCTTCCAAGATCTGTTTTTACAATGCCTGCATACGCATGGGAATTATTGACGGCATGCGGCATCCTTATAATTACTGTTGGATCTAATCAAGTATACAATATGGAGGATGCTATACTTGATGAACAAAGTCGTAGAGAAACCTGGTTTACTTAATACGCTGCAGGGTAGAACAGGCTGATTACTTCTGTCAAACAAGACCTGGTTACACAGTTGCCTGGATAAATGACTTTACATAATATTAATTATGCGACAATACTAGGCGGTTCTGCTGAGTACAGCAATTCTTGCGGATCCATAAACGTACTAATCGACAAAGCGATCATTGTATTCTATTATTCTTATAGCACCCTTAAGTGCACTGCGCTCATCCGCTTGTAAATCACTCTCTTCAAGAATATCATACAGCAAGTCAAGATGATCAGCAGTTCCATATCTTGTAAGCCCCTCAAGGGCAAGCAATCGATATCTTTTGTAGGGATCATTTAACCGATTGATAAACAATTTTGCGATTCTCTCATGATCTTTCTTTTCTATTTTCTCCGCGTTTTCAAGCAAATGGGATAAAGCAACATAGCTGTACACTTTGTCACCTGGCTCCGAAGCGTAACCAAGGAGTATGTGAAGGTGCATATCATTTGCAGATATTTTCTCTTGATGTGCTGAAAGTGATTCGGACAAGGCCATGGCTACAGCATTTTTCACTTCACCCTGATAGGAATCCATGCCTGCATATGGTTCGACCATTTTTGCAACATCATGTGGAAACAGTTCACCTGCTGCTACTATTGCATTGGCAGCTGCAAAATAACTGGGATCCGCCATCATTTGTACCAGATGGTTTTTGATATACTCCATGTAAACTGAATCTATTGACTCCATATTTCTTAAAATATCCATGGCCCGCTGTCTCACCTGATAGTTTTTTTCATTGTAATAGGTAGCATGAAAAGCCAACTCCATAGCTTCATCCGGATCAAATGCGGCAGAAAAATCACTTATAAGGCCATATGCAGACAGACGAACTCCCCAAAAAGGATCATTTTTTGCCATTTCATTGATTCGATTGCGTACGGTGCGATACTCGATGAAATCACCAGCCATGGATAGTGCTTCAATACGTACGAGCAGATGCTCACTTCGAAGACGTCTCATAAGCGTGGACAGGGATATATCACGAAAATATTGCGCGAGCTGTACTCTTTCCGGATCTACTACAATATCAATGATATTCCTGTTTGCCTCAAACAGATATTCATTCTGTATTTCGTCGATTTGTATGCGTTCACGCTTCGAACCATTCTCATATTTTATGAGCACTTCCGGAT
>SLLP01000147.1 GCA_007133995.1 Balneolales bacterium | reverse complement strand
GTGAAAGACCTCCGGGGTACGAAACCGGGACCGAGGTGAAGAGTGTCACTTTGTTAGTGCCAAACCGGTGGAAATGCGGCAGGCAGTCGATGATGATATCACTCGCATCGGACAGGTCGAGGGCCACCAGAGCGTGTCTGAATAAAGGTTTCATGATAGTGGGTTAAAAAATGTGGGATAAAACTGCGGATCAAAGCTAAAGATCAATAATGCAGGTCAAAATTGTCGAGTCACATTTTTTCCTGGATCACCGTTTGTCCATCACTCTCCGAAAGATACGTCGCAATGATGCCCCGGTGATTCATCTTCCGGCTCCCCATCCATGAGCCGATGCTGCCACCTGCCATGGCGGCGATGATCAGCGGCAACATGAACACAGGCAGGGTGAGAGTAGCCGCGATGTAGCCCTATGCCCCGGCGTGTCCGACCGAGGAGTAGAGCACGGCGATAAAAAAAATGCCAAAGGCAAGCGGGAGTAAAACCGAAGATTCCATCACTCGAAGTTAGAGCATGGCCAATTTATGCGCAAAGAGTAAGGTTTGGAAATTCCGGTATTATTCGCCGGCATTTATGGATAACGCTATTTCAGCAGTTTCTTTGCCTCATCGAGCGTAGGCACGCGCCCCGCAAGGACGATCTGCCCGTCGACGACGATGGCCGGGGTCAGCCGCACGCCTAACTGGGCCATGTCCTTGTAATCGGTTACCTTGACCACTTCGGATTCAAGGTTGAGGTCGGCAAGGGCTTCCTTGACAACGTTTTCGGTGGATACGCACCGCGCGCATCCGGGTCCTGCTACTTGAACTTTCATGATGATTTCCTGTTTGGTTGGGGTTATGGTATGAAAAACTTTTTTTAAAATTTGTGCAGGGCAGCAAGCTGTATTGAACATGTTGCTGTGGTATGACAATGGCGTGATCGATAAATTACTGTGATGGACAATATGTTGTGTCCGATAAAAACATGTTGTGTCCGATAAAAACGCATAGGAGAAGCCTCACAAAATGAAGTTCCCGAAGAACCAGCCGACGAGTGTCCCGAGTATGATGATGGTTGGAATATAAACCATTGCCTTTTTGATACCGAAAATACGTGCAATAGCCAGCCAGTTGGGCAGGCTGATACCGGGCCCGACAAGCAAAAGAGTCAGTGCCGGGCCATTTCCCATCCCCATACCCATCAATGCATCCACAAAAGGCGCTTCTGTCATGGTGGCAAAGTAACTGACGGCACCGATGAGCGTGGCCAGAAGGGAGGCCAGCATTGTGTTGCTTCCCAGCCAGTCCTGCACCCACTGTTCCGGCAGGATAGCCTGGATGATTCCAACCAGGAACACCCCACCGAGCAGCAGCGGAAATATAATCTTTACGAACCACCAGGTCTCGCGCACCCAGTGCAGCAGTCGGGACTTGTCGATCATCATGATTGCATAAACTGCGGCAATGATTGTGACGCTGCCCCAGACCAGCACTTTCATCAGATAGGGGCCCTCCTGAACGAGATAGTTCGGGGCCAGCAGACTCAGCAGCACCAGGGCGATCAGTCCGAGTTCGATGCGGCCGATGATCGGGCTGCGGGATGGCGGCGATTGTTCCACGGGACTTTTCCCGTCCTGGGGATGACCGGGTTGTGCGACTGCAGCATCCTCCTTCCAGTGCTCGTGTCCGAATACTGCCCGCATAACCAACCCTACCACGAAAGCGACCAGAAGCGCCGAGATGATCCGCACTGTCACCATTTCGGCTCCAAGAATGGTTCCGGTGTAGACCAGCGCCAGTACATTGGCCGCCGGCGCGACCCATAGAATAATGAAGGCCACTCCCACACCGGCACCTGCGAAATAGAGACCGGCCGCCACCGGAATGACAGTGCAGGAGCACGCTGCTACCAGAAAGCTGGCTGCAGTCGCCAGGGTAAATGACTTGAATATATTCGCCTGCTCACCCAGTAAATCCAGTATGGCATCCCTGTTTGTGAAGGTGACCATGGCGCCTGCCAGAAAAAAAGCCGGGACCAGACAGGTGAGTGTGTGCTCCAGAATATAGTATTCGAGCGAAGCCCATCCCGAAGCAAGTAATTCCATTAGTAGTGTCATTAGTTTAATATTGAAAACATGATCAAAAACTCATATAAAAAATATAAAAATTATATTTCCACTTCCTGAATACTCCGTTCGGCTGATTTGCGCACCAGTTCACCGGCCAGGTCAAGCAGTTTGTATATCTCATCGTCGGCAATGCTGTAATTGATGCGCACACCATCCCGTTGCGGTATCAAAATGCCGCTGTTAACCAATATTTTCATGTGGCGCGACAAATTGGACTGCTCCAGATTCAGCTCAGGACCAATTTCACAGCTGCAGGCGGGGCTGCGTCTTATTGCTTCAAGGATGCGGATCCTGTTCGGATGTGCAAGGGCACTTAATATATCCGCACGCAGTTTGGCTGAAATGGCAGGCATGATCCGGAGCAAAATAGTTAGTTGTCATTAACTTTCGTTTCTAAATGTATGCAAATATGAGCAATTAATCAACAATATTTCCATCTGATTATGATGGATCATATGGAGAAACAGTTTTCACAAGGTTCCATTCTGAACAGGAATTCCCTACATTTGAGGGTATATGCCATATCACTATATGAACAGTTAAATCATGAACGGTAAATTTCAAACTGAAAAACCATGAAAAATGTAACGATAGTAATCCGGAATACTCTGCTCGCTTTTCTGTTGCTCGGGACTGTAATTCCGGTTCAAAATGCAGAGGCCAGGTCATCTTGGGGTATAGGCGCATCGTATGAAGTCCGTGATTCGGATCCGGGTAACGGCTTCGGTCTTCGCCTGGAGCGGGGCATACTTTCTACCGTACCGCTGCTGGATTTCAAAATGCGTGCCCACTTCAGCTATTTTTCGGAGGATGTCGAGTCCTATCGGGATGTGCAGATACCTGCAGAGCTGGGTGTGTTTGACTATGGCCTTGCCGTAACCGGCGGCATCGGATTTGGCTTGCTTCATCCTTATGTCGGACTGGGACTGGGACAGGAGCGCTTCCGGTCCGATTCGGATGAACCTGTACTGGACTTTAGTGAAGACAGTATCTACTGGAATCTGTACGGCGGACTACGACTGCCGATCCTTCCGTTGGTAAGCCCGTTTGTCGAGTACCGCTTTACCCGGATGATGGGTGCCGACGAGGTCGATTACAACCACAATTCGCGGATCGCTTTCGGAGTGACACTGAGCTTTTGAAGGATTAGAAATGCCACAGCAAGGATTTTTTATTCGATAGGCATTAATTGCTCATAGTCCGCTACCGTCCCATTGTCAAGGCAGCATTCTATGATTTTCCTGCCCAGATCGTCAAGTTCCGGAGCCACAAAGCCATTCAGCATTCTGTGGAAGAATTCAAGCAGGATTTCAGCGCCGGCGTCATATCCTTCTTCCTGGACCTCCCTTTGCAGCTCAACCTGCAGCATCCAGGGTGGTATGGTCCGACCTTCAAACGTCATATACTTCAGGGCGTATCCCAGTACATGACATCTTGCGGGGATGATTTGCTCCTTGCTGAATCTTGCGCTGCCTTTTCTTGCCAGATAGTCCCGTGCAATCCATTGAGGCATAAAGCCCGTTTTCCAGGCGCCAATGTGCTGATTAGGGGTTAAGATATACTGTACTTTCGGAGTTTGCACAATCTGTTCCAGCAAAAGATTGGCTTGTATTACCTTTTTACCGGTAGCAAATGGCCAGTAACTGCCAACTCCTTCACTACTGATACCCTTGGTTTGTACGATGCTTGGATTGGCATGACCACGCGGGGCTACCAGTCGCCACAACCAGGCAAGAGCAGGAGGTAATACATGCATAAGTCCCACGATGCCATAATTGGGCTCTTCGGCAGTACAAGGAGGAGTGCGCAGTCCAATGCTTCTGATGTCAATACTTACCG
>SLLP01000124.1 GCA_007133995.1 Balneolales bacterium | reverse complement strand
TAACGCCCTTGTTATCGCTTTCAAATTCCGAAATCAGCTCAGACACATCCTCCAGACTGCGGACCATAGTGCGGTTTTTGGGATCCATGCCCTTGACGCGACGGCCACGATACGGTATTTTCGGCTTGACCATGCGGGCCATATCCGGCAGGTAATTATGCAACTTGAGGAAGGTCACCATGAGGTGTCGCGACATGGAATGGTACTCGCTGCTGATGCTGACCGGGCCAAAAAGCTTTTTGTATTTTGGGTATTTAACTACATAGTGTCCGATTCCCTTCCATAGCAACATTAGCGGAGCGAAGCTTCGCTGATACTCCGGTCGCACAAACGAGCGGCCCATTTCGAGTGCCGGACTGATCTGATCAAACAATGAGCTTTTGATATCAAATAACGTTGTGGTGTAGAGGCCTTTTTTACCGAAACGCTTGATCACATTATCGGTCCGGCCAATACGATAAGCCCCGACCAGCTCTTTCTTCTCCTTGTTCCAGACAAAAAGGTGAACGTAATAGTCATCAAAATGATCCAGATCAATTGATTTCCCGGTTCCTTCATACGTTCCCCGGAAGGTAACTTCACGAAGACGTCCGATTTCATGCAACAGTTTGGGCACCTGTTTTTTCACCGCGTGGTATACCTCATACTCATTGCTCTCCAAAAGCTTCTGGGTATCCGGAAGCGAGGCAATCTCCTGTTCTACCTTTTCAGGAGGTATCGGATCGACAATCTGCTCCATGGTTTCACCGGATATACTGACAGAAATGGAAGCCCCGGCCTCAGCTTCAGCTTCCCTGCCGCTGCGATTTTGCAGCATGAATGTCCGCTGGCGCAGGTAACTCATCATCTCCTTGTCGCTTTCGAATGCAGTAAGCTTGTTGAAGTTGATGACTTTGCCTATGCAAATATCAATGTCCCGGTCTTTTTTATTCAGCAACTCCTTGGGCAGAAATGCTGTGCGAAGACGCGGATGAATGAGTCCCATCAACTGGAACAACGGACCGTTGAATCCATCAAAATAGATAGGGAGTACAGGAGATTCGGTTTTACGGATAATACCTGCAACGGATTGGTTCCATTCCGACTCAACAACTTTCCGCTTGCTCATTGAAAAATGGGCGACCTCACCGGCTGGAAATATTCCCAGCATATGGTCATCACGCAGCCATTGAATAGCTTTTTTCATTGAAGCCAGGTTGGTCCGCGCTGCATCCTTTCCTCCAAACGGATCCACAAAAAAGAACACTTCGCGTAGTTCCGGAATACATTCCAGTATATAATTTGCCAGAATTTTGGAGTCAGATCTGATTGAACGAAGTACCGAAGCAAGAATAATCCCTTCGATGCCCCCAAAAGGATGATTTGCAACAACAATGACACGTCCCTTGTCGGGAATATTTTCCATATCCCGCTCAGAGATGTGATAGTTGACATTCATCCGTTCAAGCAGTTTGTCATAAAAAGCCTGATCGGTCTCATACGTTAAAGCATCGTAATAAAGATTGTTGAGTCCATTGAAGGATAAAAGCCTCTCAAGGGGTCTGCGGGCAACACGAAGAAGATTCCGGCGTACCGGTCCATCGACCTTGAAATCAAGTTTAAAAATTTTTGCTGGCTTATCTGATTCATTCATACAATCAAACCATTGCATTTATTTATTATAGTACGTACGATTATCTTTCTTCGTAGCCTGGGACCCCAAAAAATCCAGATAGATCAATAATATAACACAATTGCACTAAGTGAAAATACGCGATATACGAAGGGGTTTCCACTATTGCAACGTGAACACCTAAACGATAATTTTACAAGACGCTCAGACGTTTGAAAATTGCCGGAATATAATAAACAAAGTCACAGCATACCATGTCTGAAATTGAATTCCAGAAACAGGCTTCCACCAGCACAAAAAAGAAACAGAAAGTGGATGAACCACCTTTGTATAAAGTCATTTTACTCAACGACGACTATACCACTTTTGATTTTGTTGTGAGTGTGTTGACCGGTATTTTTGGTAAATCTGTTCCTGAAGCGGTTACCATCACCACCGATGTCCACAAGAAGGGAGCCGGTGTATGCGGGGTATTTCCACGCGATATTGCCGAAACCAAGGTGGATATGGTGACCCGAAGCAGTAAGGAAGCCGGTTTCCCGCTTCGATGCACCCTGGAATTGGCGTAATCATCTTTACCATCACATCATAATGATCAGCAAAACACTGGACCAGGTCCTAAGAACCTCATTTCTCATGGCAACACATCTCAAACACGAGATGGTGACACTGGAACACCTGCTTCATGCTGTTGCAAATGATGGCACCGGAAGCCGGATTCTGAGAAGCTGTGGTCTGGATTTGGAGTTACTTGAATCAGATCTGGAAGACTATTACAAAAAGATTCCCAGACGCCATGATGACGCGATGGATCCCATTCACACGATCGGGTTCCGGCGAACACTTCAGCGGGCGCTTATCCACAGCCGTTCAGCTGAACAAGAGGAAACAGGAGTCGGTGACCTGCTTGTCTCTATGTTTGCTGAAGAGGATAGCCACGCCATTTATTTCCTCGAAAAACAGGATGTAACTCGTCTGGATGTACTCAATTTTGTAGCTCACCGGATTTCCAAGCCCGGTTTCGAACAGCCTGACGACGATCCCGACAGGCCGGATGATGAGTTTTCCGGTTTCGATCACGATCCCCAAGAGGATGGCGAAGTGGATGACACGCCGGATATGGATTCCGATATGGAGAACGGTACGGAGCCAGGCGAATCGCCAGGACGGCAGTCCGGACGACATACTGGTGGTAGAAAGCAGAAAACCGACCTGCTGGAACTCTACACTGAAGAGTGGACCGCCAGGGCAAACGAGGGTCATTTTGACAAGGTGATCGGTCGCAATCTTGAAATTGGGCGCTGCATCGAAATCCTCTGCAGACGCCAGAAAAACAATCCGATTTTTGTCGGGGATCCCGGTGTAGGCAAAACGGCCATTACACATGGTCTGGCACAAAAAATCGTTGAAAACGAAGTTCCAGAACGCATTCAGGACTTCAGGATTTATGCACTTGATCTTGGGGCTCTTCTGGCCGGCACCAAGTTCCGCGGGGATTTTGAAGCACGGCTTAAGGGCGTGCTTAAAGCGCTTCAAAAACAAAAAAACGTTATTCTGTTCATAGATGAAATCCACACCATCATTGGTGCGGGTGCCGCGGGGTCAAGTACACTGGATGCTTCCAATATGCTCAAGCCCCTTCTGGCCGACGGTAAAATCCGGTGTATCGGTGCCACTACCTTCGAGGAGTACAAAAATCTGTTTGAAAAGGACCGTGCACTGTCACGCAGATTCCAGAAGATTGAAATTGAGGAACCGGATATTCCCACTACAATTGACATATTGAAGGGATTGAAGAATGTTTACGAAGATTATCATGGCCTGAAAATCACCAACTCGGCCCTGGAGTCGGCAGTCCGTCTTTCCTCCAAATACCTGACAGAGCGCCGGCTTCCCGACAAGGCCATTGATGTGATCGATGAGGCCTGTTCACAGGTGTCGCTTCAGTCCGGAAAACGCAAGCAACTGGCACCCAGAGACATAGAAATCCTCATATCAAAGATGGCACGGGTTCCGGTGCATCAGCTTGCCGGGGTGGAAAAGGAAAGCCTGCGTGACCTGGGGGAGGCTCTAAACAGAAACGTATACGGGCAGGAAAATGCCGTAAAAGCGCTCGTGACGGCAGTCAAACGTAGCCGTGCCGGACTCGGCAACGAAACAAAGCCGGTCGGGTCATTCCTTTTTTCAGGTCCCACAGGCGTCGGTAAAACCGAGCTGTGCCGGCAGGCGGCAGAGCAGCTGGGCATACCGCTGGTCCGGTTCGACATGAGCGAGTATATGGAGAAACACACCGTATCAAGACTGATTGGCGCTCCGGCCGGTTATGTCGGTTTCGAGCAGGGCG
>SLLP01000069.1 GCA_007133995.1 Balneolales bacterium | reverse complement strand
GTCACGGTAAGTCAGGATCTCGCTGGGCTCCAGTCCAACAAGCCTGTAGCCGGCCCGCACATAGGGCTTCAGTGTGTCAATATTTCTTTCCAGGACTTTTTTCGCCTTGTCCAGTATGCCGCGTGAAAGCTGGGTCCGGCCGCTTTCGAGTGGTCCCACAACCCTCACCTCACAGTTCAGCGCCTGAAGCACGCCCAAGGCAGCGCGGGCGACCGATGGTTCGTGATATTCTGTAAAAAAGTCGACAATGAGTGCTACTTTGATCATAGGAGCTGGGGCAGGAGCAGTGCCTGCAGAATCGGAGGCATTCACCGTTGCCGCGGATTCGGCCGAAGCTGCCGGCAGGGCATGAGCAGCGGAAGATTGACCATTCAACGAATTGCCATTTTTCCGGTGCCAGCGCGTAAAGGTCTGATGGGCAAAATCGGGGAGCTTGCGTTCCGGGTGGATGTTGAACAACTGCTGATAGATGCCTTTCACCGGAGGCAGGCTGTTGATGAAGTTCACGATGGGAGCAAGAGCGCCGGCAAGCGGGTAGACGAGAGAAGGATTCCCGAAGAATTGCGACGCCAGTCCGATGCCGTTGTGCTGGTGCCAGCCGTGGGTAAATTCCGCTTTCAGCTTGGCCATGTCGACATTGGCCGGACACTCAGTTTTGCAGGCCTTGCAGCTAAGGCAGAGACTCAGCGCCTCTTTGATTTCATCGGAAGTGAAACCATCCTGCTGCCGGCTGGAAAACACCTGCCGGAAGATGTTGGCCCGGCCCCGGGTGCTGTCCTTTTCATCGAGTGTGGCCATGTAGGAGGGACACATGGTTCCACCGCTTTCGGTCTTTTTTCGGCATACACCGGCACCGTTGCAGAGTTCCACGGCCGGACCGAATCCCTTTTCAGCTCGCCACTTGAATACGGTGTCAACTTCGATTTCCTTGTAGTCGGGCGAATACCGCAGATCGGTGTCCATCGGTTCGGGGTCGATGATCTTGCCGCGGTTCAGAATGTGGTCCGGATCCCAGATCTGTTTGACCTGCCTGAGGAGCTCCATCACCTCCGGACCCACCATCCTTTCGATCAGATAGGATCGCAGCCGTCCGTCACCGTGCTCGCCTGAGAGTGAACCCCGGTATTTTTTTACCAGATCGGCTGTTTCTTCAGCGATCGACTTCATCTTGTTCAGGCCGTTTCTGGTTTTGATGTCGAGTATGGGCCGCAGGTGCAACTCACCAACCGAGGCGTGTGCATAATAGACGCTTTGGGTTTTATGCCTTTCAAGGATCTGCTTGAATTCGGCAATGTAGTCGGGCAGATCCTCCACACGGACGGCCGTGTCATCCACGAATTCAGGGGAGTTGGAATCGGCCAGATGTCCCATCAGCAGACCGAGTCCCGCTTTGCGCAGATTCCATACCCGCACCATCTCCTCGGGCCGTTCCATAAGCGAATGTGCGTATCCTTTCTTTTCGGCGACCAGTTTGTCACGCAGCTTGTTGGCACGATTGCGGAGCTCATCGATGTCATCTCCCTGAAACTCGATGATCAGTAGCGCCATCGGCTCACCTTCCAGGAAGAAGCGGTTGCGATTTTGTTCGATATTGCCTTTGGTGGCTTCCAGGATGAAGTTGTCAATCAGCTCGACCGCAGCAGGGTCGAAAGCGACAGCATGCACCGTACTGCGCAGGGCTTCCTGGAGGGATGCGAACTGGGGTATGAGTAACAATTTGTGCTTTTCCACCGGTTCGAGGTTGACAATCGCCTCGCTGATCATGGCCAGTGTGCCCTCACTGCCGCTGAGCAATTCGCACAGGTTGAACGGGCGTCCGCCGGGAGTGATGGGGTGCATTTCGCACATTCTGTCCAGGGCATAGCCGGTGTTGCGTCTTTTTATATCCGGGTGTGGGAAGTTTTCAAGAATGAGATCACGGTTTTCGCTCAGCAGCCGGAACATCTCCCGGTAAATGTGTCCCTCAAGTGAGTCCAGCTTCATCTTTTCATTCAGCTCCTCTTCCGACAGAGGTTTGAACGTTGCATAGGAGCCGTCGCTCAGCACTACGTCAAGTTCAATCACATGCTCGCGGGTGGTACCGTATTTGATGGAATATGAGCCGCATGAGTTGTTGGCGATCATGCCGCCCAGCATGCACCGGTCGGTGGTGGAGGTGTCGGGACCGAACAGGAGTCCGTGCTCCCCGGCTGCACGGTTAAGCTGGTCGCGGATGACACCGGGCTGCACGCGTGCCTTGCGACGGGCCGGATCAATATCAACGATATGGTGCATGAAACGAGAAATATCGGCAATGATCCCGTCACCGGTGGTCTGTCCTGCCAGACTGGTTCCCGCGGCACGCATGGTGATGGACAGGTTTTCCCGGCGGGCGCGGGTGATGATCCCGGGAAAGTCATCCCGGTTATTTGGAAATGTGACAGCAGCGGGAAGCTCCTGGTAGAGCGAGGCGTCGCTGGAATAGAGCTGGCGGGTCAGGGTATCGGTGAAAAAAGGCAGGGATGGCTTCAATGGCGGGCTCGGAGCAGAAATGGATGACATAAAAATTGAAGGCTTTCGGACAATCTGTAGGGAATGGGTAAAACAACAAAAGAAGATAAACAATCAGCCAGAAATTCAATAGAGAAGGCAAATAATCAACGTCGATGTTAGTGATGGGACTGAGTTTGGGGACCGGGACAATGAGCTTGTCGATGGGACGAAAAAGCGGTTGCATTTGATCTTTTAAATTCCACATCTTAATGCAAATCTTAAGGTCTGTCAGAAAAGAGTTCTGTAATGAATAATTTCAGTAAATAAACAATGAGGATTCAGGTATCATGAAAGAATATGTGATAGGTATTGATATTGGCGGGACGTTTACCAAATACGGGTTTGCTGACCGTGAGGGAAACATTTTTGGAGAAGGTTCCTCTCCAACGGATATTTACGATAATGTTGAAGATTATCTGGAAAACCTGGTCAAGGAGCTTAAAGGTAGCGAGAAGAGCCTTGAAGGGGAGTATAAGATTGTCGGAGTTGGTATTGGAGCCCCTAATGGCAATTTTTATAACGGAACGATTGAAGACGCACCCAATCTGAAGTGGAAAGGTATCATACCGTTTGCCGGGATGATTCAAAAGTATTATGATGCTCCGGTTCGGTTGACCAATGATGCCAACGCGGCTGCTCTTGGTGAAAAAGTGTATGGCGGAGGTCAGGGCATAGACAATTTCATCATGATCACACTTGGAACAGGGTTGGGAAGTGGAATTATTGTAAATGGAGATCTGGTATATGGGCATGATGGTTTTGCCGGTGAAGTTGGCCATACCAACGCATTTGAAAACGGCAGGCAGTGTGGCTGTGGCAACCGGGGTTGTCTGGAAACCTATGTTTCGGCACCCGGGATCAAGCGTACCGTATTCGAATTACTGGCTCATGACTCCAGGGGATCGGATTTGGCAAATTACTCATACAATGAGATGGATTCCGAAATGATCTATAACGCAGCAGAAAAAGAAGACCCCATTGCACTCAAAGCCTTCGATATCACCGGCAAAATCCTCGGTAGAAAACTTGCCGATTCTGTAGCACATACCAGTCCGAAAGCCATATTTTTGTTTGGCGGTCTGGCAAAATCGGGTGATTACATTCTGAAGCCCACTAAAAAATATCTGGAAGAGTATGTGATGGGTCCCTTTAAGAACAAGGTGGAAATCAAGCCCTCCCAGCTTATGGATAAAAATGTTGCCGTACTGGGTTCAAGTTCTCTTATTTGGAAGGATCTTGCGTAAGAGAAATAGGCAGTTGATCTGTATCGTGCCAAAATAAACCAATTCAATTATTCACAAATTCACTAACCATGTCAAATAATCTAGACAGTAAAACCATGAAGGTGGGAATGGTCTTCATTTCCATGGTATTCTTCATTTTCGGTTTTGTAACGACGTTTATCATAACGTTGAGCGATCCGGTAATG
>SLLP01000153.1 GCA_007133995.1 Balneolales bacterium | reverse complement strand
GCCGGCACTCATTAATATATATCAATAACAGTCAGAGCAGCAGGGATTACGCCCAAGATCCCTTTCCGCCCAAGGATACGCTCTGTCTGGACAAGCCTCCCGGCAAGTGCCGGGTGGCTTTTTTATTTCGGGATGATGCGCATCTGAATGCACACTATCATACTGGCCGACATTATTATACGGGGAGAACACAATTTACCCTCTCAATGATTTTAAGGGGGGCTTGCACAACAAAATTTAAGAGAGGCCTTTTCGGTTCGATAACCAGTGTAATCGCATGGAGTGCCATGAGTCCATGACACCCCATGGGGAAGGAATTACCCAACAAACACGAACCCAAAAAAGGAGACGATCATGTCAAGTTTTGGTGATCTCAACCGGGTCAACACCAACATCCAATCCCTGGATTCTCAGTTGTCCCTGAACAGAATCAATCGCGGGCTGGCCGAAAACCAGCTTCGCCTGTCTACCGGTCTGCGGATCAATCGCGCCGAAGACGATGCCGCCGGCTATTCCATTGCTACCAAGCTCAACAGCCGTGTCGCGGGCCTGAACCAGGCTCTGCAGAACGTGGGCGACGCCAAGTCCGTTCTGGACATTGCCGAGTCCAGCTTCGATACCATCATGGACAGCCTCATCGAGATGAAGGGTCTGGCCACACAGGCGGCAAACGACACCCTCGGTGACACCGAGCGCGGCTACATCGGCCAGCAGATCGCGGCTCTCGGCAACGACATCAACGAAATAGCAAACCAGACCGTATTCCAGGACTTCCAGCTGCTCAACGGAGCTGGTGCAGGCAACACCGGCGGACTTGCCTTGACCTTCCAGGTCGGTGAGCGCGCTCAGGATACGGTGACTACCACAATCAACGCGGTCAACGTGGCTACCCTGTTTGCCGCTGACGGTGGTGCTTCTGCCGCCAACCTGGGTGGTGCGACTACTGCCGGTGGTGCAGGCCTTGACAGCATCGTGGCTACCGCCGCTGGTACTGCAAGCCAGGGTGCCATTACTTTCGGTACGGGCGCATCGACTCCCAACGCTGCTGACTTCCGTGCATTTATAGGGGCCATTGACTCGGCCATTGACAGGATGGCGGACCGTGTGAACGACATCGGTATCACCCAGTCGTCACTTAGCGTTCGAGAAATCACGCTGTCGCAGTCGATCAGTGCGAACCAGTCGGCGGTCAGCCGGATCATGGACACCGACTTTGCCAGGGAGCAGAGCGAGTCGGTCCGTCTGCAGATCCTGCAGCAGACGGCTACCTCGGCCCTGGCCCAGGCCAACATGGGCCCCCAATCCGTGCTTGGGTTTCTCGGCTAACAAGCAATAGGATGCCAATACAACATTCACAGATGGTAATACCCCAAACCGGGTCGTCTTTCTAGTCGGTCCGGTTTTTTTGTGCCAGCTCTTTTTATTATTACGACATTGTCCTTCCTAAAGCTGTGTCATATCGTGTGACTCATGGGACTTCAAACAGTTCATCAACCGACCTCCAGGGCAGCAGTTTACCCTTCGGTGTCTGGCGGCTTTCATCTCCGCCATATACAACCGTGAAATTGGATATAGAATCAGGAGCCAGTTTTCTCCAATAGCTCAGGCCCCTGAAATACTCCGACGAATAGGTAAGACCTGATTTTATCTCCACAGGATAGAGGCCCGAAGACTCTTCCAAAAGCAAGTCAATTTCATTACCGGTATGGTCTCGCCAGAACCAGAGTGCCGGTTCTCTTGCTTCATTGAAAAAACATTTAATGACTTCCGAAATGATCATGCTCTCGAAAAGCGCTCCTCTCATGTGGTGCAGGGAAAGCGCCTGTTCTGACGATATGCCAAGAAGTGAGCAGGCCAGGCCTGTATCCAGAAAATAGAGCTTCGGTGACTTAGTGAGACGTTTATTAAAGTTCTTGTAATAGGGCTTCAGCAAATAAATGACATAGCTTGTCTCCAGAACTGACAGCCAGGCTTTTGCCGTGGGTTGTGTGATGCCACAATCATTGGCAAGAGACGAAAGGTTAAGCAGCTGGCCGGTTCTGCCGGCACAAAGCTTCAAAAATCGAGTAAATTGTTGCATGTCGGTTATATTTTTAACCTGCCGCACATCCCTTTCCAGATACGTCCGGGTGTAAAAAGGATAAAATTCATCCGGTTGGAGACCCTTGTCATAAATGCGGGGATAAAAACCTGCCAGTAGCATTCTGTCGGCGCGATCCGGCAATAGTTCATGACCATCCAGTTCCTTCATTGAAAACGGAAGAAGATTCAGTATGGCGGTTCTTCCAGCCAAAGTCTGACTGATACGTTCCATCATCAGAAAATTTTGAGATCCGGAAAGCAGGTACATTCCCTCCCTGTTCTCTCTGTCAATATGGCTTTGCAGATAAGAAAAGAGTTCCGGAAGCCTCTGGGCTTCATCGATAATCGTTTTATCAGGATTCTGCTGCAAGAAAAGCCGGGGATCTTCACCGGCCATCAGAAGGATATCCGGATCTTCCAGGGACACGTAGTGGTAATCCGGGAAGAGATGCCTCAGAAGTGTAGATTTGCCGGACTGCCGCGGTCCGGTAAGTGTAACTACGGGATACTTTGTCGCATAATAATAGAGTTTTTCAGATATGTGGCGGCGGATCATAACCTATATCTTACAATTTCAAAATGTGGTTTTGAAATTGTAAGATATAGAAACTGAAGCCTCAATACAAATCCATTAAGCCAATAAGATAAAATATTTAGATGCTTCTTGACGGAGAAAATGCGCGCCAAGAAATCCCCCAGCTCTTCCAGGCGAATTCTTCTGCTTATCTCTGTTTTCCGCAAGGCTGATTTTTCATGATGCAAGTTGCTGATATTTTACAATTGGATTTTTCCGGGTGCTGCATTGTGAAAAACAGAATAATGCAATTTGAACGCCAAGCAGTCACATAACAAACCACGCTAGTTTTTTTCATAACCTGGTTCAGCCGAGATCAACCCGCAGCTAATTCCACTAATCCCGGATTATAAAACTTGATTGTTCCCAAGTCTTTACGCGCTTCCACCTCGCTGTAAATTACAAAGTCGGACAACAGATTCTTGATTGTCTGCCTGTCGCTCTCGCTGTGATATTCGAGCATTACGATTCTGGTATGGGCAAGCAGCTCTCTGATTGACTTCAATATCGGTACTTCAGAGCCTTCGGTGTCAATTTTCACTACATCTGCTTCAGCTACCTGGCTATTGCACAGTTCACTCATGGCATCTCTTACTTCTACATCAACTGAAGTCCCGCCGTTGTTAACTCTTGTCAGTGAGCTGCCTCCGGTACTTTCGGGATGCAGCGAAAGCTTAAGTGTCCCGCTTTTGTCAGACAATGCGAGAGATTTTACTTCAGCACCAATATCGGCCAGATTATCCTGCAACACAGGTAGCAGTTCCGGATTTGGTTCATAGCATAATATCCTTGGTTTTTCGGACCATCTACTGGCAAAAAGAGCAAAGGAGCCTACGTTTGCACCGATGTCAACGATTACGGCGTTCTGTCTCAGCTTGCAGCCTGCAGGCAGATCATATTCACCATCAGAAATGACCTGTCTGAGCCGGAACTGTTCGTGTTTGGGGATTTTCAAAGATAACGTATCTCCATTGTTGAAAAGAGCTTTCGAGGTTACAATCTTGCGCGGAACTTTTTTATTTTTTTTCACCAGTAATGGAAGGAATTTCTGGTATTGCCTGTCTCTTTCATATTCAACCACTTCTGTATCCGTAAACTTTCGATTCTCAAGGGAGTCAAGGGACCCGGCTATTTTTTTCAGGGTGTTTTTTACGGACTCCCTGTCGTCGATATTTGCAATAAAGGGCTTGTTTCTGTGCTTTTTAGAGAACTCAAAAATCGAACTGGCATTATCCGGGTAAACCAGGAGCAACCCCAGGCCACATGAAATATAGTCATATAATTTTCCGCCCATGATCCCGGGAGCCTG
>SLLP01000173.1 GCA_007133995.1 Balneolales bacterium | reverse complement strand
GATATGGCAACCAGGATAATGAGCAGCGGTGCGACCGAAAATATGGTATAAAAAGCGAGAGCGGCACCGTAAGTCGGAATGTTGTCATCCATCCAGCCCTTCAGCGTATCCCGGATTACAATCCCGATCTCTGTGATAATGAAACGTGCTTTTTTAAGTATAAAGTTGATCATAACAATTCGGAAAAAACCATTTCTGTAGTTTTGATCACATGCTCTATTTCTTCAAGGGTATTGTAACCATGCGGAGAGAAGCGCAGTTTTTTATCACGTATGGAGACGAAAATGCCGTGATCCCGGAAAGATTTCTCAAGCAGGCTATGATCTGTATCTTGTGGAAGCTCATAGGTCAATATACCGGATTGATGTACCGGATGTTCGGTGGAGTACGGGATGAGACCCGCTTTCTCCAGTTCTGCATCTCTGAGCCCGTCACGCAATATCATGTTACAATATACAACGTGAGCATAAATTCGATCGATCCCGGCACCCATAAGAAGGCCGATCGAAGCATTCAGGCCATAAATACCCGGGATATTGGAGACACCGCCTTCAAACCGCCAGGCATCGGTGCGCAGCTGCTGGTCGTAGCGAAGTAACTCCCAGGGCTCTTCGACCGAGAGCCAGCCTGGATCGGGTGTTTTGAGACGTTCACAGAGCCGGTCCGACAAATACATAAACCCGATGCCCATAGGTGCCATGAGCCATTTGAGCCCACCAGTGGCAAACGCATCGGCCTGCCAGCGCTGCACATCCACCGGCGTCACACCCGCCGCCTGGATCCCGTCCACCACAAACCAGATATCATGATGACGGCACAGCTCGCCGATCGCCTCCATATCGGATCGCCAACCGCTCAGAAACTGCACCGCACTGATGGCGATCATCCGGGTCTTCGGGGTGATAGCCGCTTCAATGCGTTCCAACGGGATAGTGCCGTCGGCCGCATCCACAAAAATACAGTGTACGCCCTGCGGTTCCAGCTTGCGATAAGGGTAGACGTTGGAGGGAAATTCAATGGAGTTGAGGATGATTTCGTCGCCTTGCTGCCAGTCGAGTCCGGAGGTGACCCGGTTCAGCCCCTCGGAAGTATTGCCGATAAAGGCGATCTGGTGGATATCGGCGGCATTGATGAGCGTCCTGATGCGTTCGCGGCACTGTGCGATCACCTCAAAGTCTTTGGAATAGGTCATCATCATGCCGTTGTGACGTTCAGCAAGGTGATCGTTGACCGCATCCACTGTTGCCCGGGGCAGTGGCGATTGCGCGGCATGGTTCATGTAGCGGATGCCGCGTTCCACGTGAGGGAATTGCGCGCGCAATGAGTGGAGTAAGGTGTCGGACGTTTTTTCCTGTATCATCATTGTAAAATGCACATGAAACGTCTATCAGGCAAAAAAAATTCTGATCTGCATTTGAAATCCCTACCTTCGGTTTGATTGCTGTATGATGGGGTAAATGATCCACATGGAACAACTCCCCTTTTTTTCTATTTTAGAACAAAATTGAGATACGGATTTACACAGCTTATGGCATTGATCAAAATTCCAGCAGGAGTGATTATACTTATGCTTGTGTGTGTGGTGCTTTTACCCGGATGCAGCAAGCATGAGCATGAATCACAGGGCGCATACGATCCGCAGCCAATTGAGCAGGGTAGAGAACAAAACGAGTCAGATGAACGGGATACACCGGTTCGGATCTCTCCGGAAGTCATCAACCCTGACTATAAGGGGCTTCTGAACGAAAATAGCGAGTTGATTCTCTCGGGCAGGAGTATTGATGAACTTGTTGATCTGATTGGTAAGCCGCCCAATGTGCTGCGTCAGGGCCATCGGGAATCAGGATGGCATAAGGAGATATGGATTCTGCCAATCTATTTGAAGGATTCTACCGGACTCTATATATACATCCAAAACGGAGAAGTGGCCGATTGGAGACTGGATACATTCGTCGGCATCGGTAATCATCCACAGCTGCTGGAATGGTTCAGGTAAAAAAAACGTATAAGTATGCCGAATTCCAAACCGACCTACCGGAATCCCTGGGCCTGGATTCCGACGCTCTATTTCACACAGGGAATCCCCTATGTTATCGTCATGTTCGTCACGGTGGTCATGTACAACCGCCTTGGCGTTTCCAACACGGAAATTGCCCTCTATACCAGCTGGCTCTACCTGCCATGGGTGATCAAGCCGCTGTGGAGCCCGCTTGTGGACCTGCTCAAGACCAAGCGCTGGTGGATCATCACCATGCAGCTGATCATCGGTGCGTGTATGGCGGGTGTGGCCTTTACGACTCCCCTGCCGGGTTTCCTGCAGCTGACGCTGGCCTTTTTCTGGATCATGGCGTTCAGCTCGGCCACGCACGATATTGCCGCGGACGGATTATACATGCTCGGTTTGTCCAAGCACGAACAGGCCTGGTTTGTTGGCGTGCGCAGCACGTTCTACCGTATCGCCATGATCACTGGCCAGGGCGCGCTGGTGATTGTGGCCGGCTTCATTGAAAGTGTGACGGGGCTCGATAATGTGGATGTGCTGGCCCGGTCAAACCCGGATATTGAAATTACAGAGATAGTCCATCCCGGGGATATTGAGGTAGAAGCCAAAGACGAACCGCTGCATATCATGGCTCATCCGCCGGAGCTGGAGATAAGTACGCACGAACGCTTGCGCAGTGAAGTGGATTCCATCGTGGCCTTTGCCCGCCAGTGGAACCTTGACCAGGGATTCAATCCGGCCCTGGAGAAAGATCTGGCCGAACGGGAAGCTGAAGCCGAACAGGATCCCGGGTGGTTCCGCCGGAACTTTATCCACCGTCTGGAAGGATTTATAGAAAGGCATTTTGCTCCGGATGAGATGGTCATGGATACCGAGTACACCGGTAATGTCGGTGTCGTTTATTTTTACCTGTCCGGTCCGCCGGCGCCGGGTGACGAAGTAGTGATGAATTTCGGCCGGGTGCGCGGCGACAACAGCATCTCCCTGGTGGAGGGAAGCTATTTTCGCTTCACAGAGGACAACTGGAACGTGCCGGGGATGGCCGTCATCCAGATCGACGAGCAGCTTGACTTTGCAAGCAGCGCCGGGTTCCAGGTGCGCTCCGGCAATATTCCGCTGGCCTGGTCCATCACGTTCTTCTTCCTGGCCGGGATGTTCCTGCTCTTCTTCGTTTACCATCGGTTCATGCTGCCGTATCCGGCAGTCGATAAGCCGGCGACTCGCGCGCCCGGACAGTCCATTTTCGGCGAGTTCATACAAACCTTCGCACTGTTCTTCCGGAAGGAGCGCATCGGCGCCATCCTGGCGTTCCTGCTGCTTTACCGGTTCGCCGAGGCGCAGATCGTGCGGCTGGCGTCGCCTTTCCTGCTGGATGCGCAGGAGATCGGGGGGCTGGCGCTAACGACCGGACAGCTAGGGATAGCTTACGGCACGGTCGGACTTCTATCGCTGACGGTCGGCGGTATCCTTGGTGGCATCATGGCGGCACGGCATGGACTCAAGTTCTGGCTCTGGCCCATGGTCTTCGCCATGAACATCCCGAACCTGGTCTATGTCTATCTCTCGCAGACAATGCCCGACAGCTTCTTAGTGATCAGCGCGTCCATTGCGTTGGAACAGTTCGGGTACGGATTCGGATTCACCGCCTACATGCTCTTCATGATATATGTGTCGGAGGGTGAGCACAAAACGTCGCACTTTGCCATCACTACCGGTTTCATGGCGCTGGGGATGATGATTCCCGGCATGTTCAGCGGCTGGATCCAGGAGTTGGTGGGCTATCCCAACTTTTTCCTGTGGGTGATGATTGCGACCATTCCCGCCTTTATTGCCACGTGGTTTATTCCGCTGGACAAGGATTTCGGCAAGAAGGACAACAGCCATGGTGAGGATGACGGAGGCGGCGGGGACGAATCCTGAATTATTCTAAAAACCGCGGGATTTCCAATAATCCGGATTTCGCATGTTATGGGCTATTGCG
>SLLP01000076.1 GCA_007133995.1 Balneolales bacterium | reverse complement strand
TACCATAGGGATTTACAACTATACCCACAACCTCAGGGGAATCCAGATAGGATTTCTCAATTATGCCGCTAATAATCCACGCGGCCTTCGTCTGCTCCCATTGATCAATGCCAATCTGTGATCCCGATTCCAGGGAACTGTTTTTTCCCGATATGGGCATTTTCACCCGGTATGTCACTTTTTTGAACTTCTTGTAGCCGCTCGAAAATGTTACTCATCCAGCGAACGGTAGCCATTCTTCCTGCGTTTGATTTGCTTCAACAAATTGGTTGCCTTGCATCGTGTTTTATTCGAAATTGCTACGAATTTGCTACGAATTTACTACGACAGCTATATTGTCTCCAGCCATAATCCATATCTTACCAGAAACGTATGTCAAAAAAAATTGTCATCATCGGAACAGGCTTCGGTGCACTCGGAGCTGCAGCTCGCCTGTTAGCAGAGGGATATCAGGTAGAAATGTTTGAAAAGCGAGACAAGCCTGGCGGAAGGGCTTACGTCTATGAGCAAAACGGATTCCGGTTTGATGGCGGCCCGACGGTGATCACAGCGCCATTTATGTTCGACGATATTTTTGAAAAGGCCGGCAAGAATCGCAGGGACTATTTCGAGCTTGTTCCATGCCAGCCTTTTTATCGGATTTTCAATCACGAAGGCAAGTATTTTGATTACAACAGCGACGAGGAGTTTATTTTTTCCGAAATTGACCGCTGGAATCCGAATGACAAAGAGGGCTACCGGAAGTTTATGCAAACTACCAAGGCCATATTCCAGAAGGGTTTTGTTGAGCTGGCGGACAAACCGTTCCTTTCTATCATGGATATGTTGCGCGTGGCACCTGACCTCATCCGCCTGAAATCCCATCAAAATGTTTACAAGTACGTCTCAAATTTTGTTGAGAACGAGTTTCTTCGCAGGTGCTTTTCCTTTCATCCACTTCTGGTGGGTGGCAATCCTTTTGACACGACCTCTATTTATGCCATGATCCACTATCTGGAGCGGGAGTGGGGAGTACACTATGCTATGGGCGGTACCGGATCCATAGTCGATGCGCTTGTTCGTCTTATAGAAGAACAGGGTGGGAAAATTCACTACAATTCGGAGATTTCCAGAATACGTATTGGCAGTGATCGCAAGGTGGAAGGCATTGAGCTCGGAGATGAATTCGTTCCGGCTGATGCAGTGGTATCAAATGCCGATGTGGCGTTCACCTACCGGAATCTGATCGATGAAAAGTACCGTAAAACCTATACAAATCGTAAAATCGAGCGTATGAGATACAGCATGTCGCTTTTTGTGCTGTACTTCGGAACCGACCGGCGCTACACAGACACCAATCTTAAGCATCATAACATAATCATGAGCAAACGGTACAAGGAGCTGCTCACCGAAATTTTTGACAAGAAAGTACTGGCAGAGGATTTTTCCCTGTACCTTCACATGCCTACGTTCACAGATCCGTCACTTGCTCCGGAAGGCGGTGAATCCTTTTATGTGCTCTCACCCGTGCCGCATCTGGACGGAGATACCGACTGGAATGAAACCGCAGAGGAGTACGGAGATAAGATCCTTAAGTTTCTCGAGAAGAATTATCTCCCAAACTTGCAAAAACATATCAAGGCGCGTCTGCATATCGATCCTCTGCATTTCCGTGATACGCTCAACAGCTACAAGGGATCTGCATTTTCCGTGCAGCCACTCCTGACGCAATCGGCGTGGTTTCGACCGCACAACCGTTCGGAGGAGTTTTCGAATCTCTATTTTGTAGGAGCGGGCACGCACCCCGGGGCCGGACTTCCCGGGGTATTGTCCTCATCGGTGATTGCTGAAAATTTGATCAAGCAGGATCTGCCATTGCAGAATTCCGCTTATTCAACCCAAATGGCGGGATGACATCATTTATTTCTTCAGTGATTCCTGAAGTTTGTCCCAATCCGCAAGGAAGTTTTTCAGTCCGATATCGGTAAGCGGATGTTTGATCAGCTTTTCAATTACACCAAATGGCATCGTAGCCACATCGGCTCCCAGCTGAGCTGCTTCTACGACATGCAGCGGATGACGAATGCTGGCGACAAGTACTTCGGTGTCATAGCCATAGTTCTGGTATATCTGAACAATTTCGGCGATAAGTTGCATCCCGTTGGTGGAAATATCATCCACTCGGCCGACGAACGGTGAAATGTATGTTGCACCTGCTTTTGCGGCAATCAGAGCCTGAGGGGATGAAAAGCAGAGAGTACAATTCGTCTTGATTCCCTCTTCGGTGAACGTCTTGATCGCTTTGATCCCTTCTTTGATGAGAGGAACTTT
The DNA here is from genome assembly GCA_007133995.1 of Balneolales bacterium. Taxonomy (GTDB): domain Bacteria; phylum Bacteroidota; class Rhodothermia; order Balneolales; family Natronogracilivirgulaceae; genus SKNL01. The sequence continues at coordinate 12,409 of SLLP01000076.1, read as the reverse complement.
GACTACTACATTATCTGCAATTTTGGCCAGTTTCCGACCTTCCTCAAGCATGCCGTCATAGTCGGTTGCAACAACTTCAGCCGATATATCACCTTCAACGATGCTGCAAATTTCAGCTATGAAGCCTTCAAAGTCAGAAATCCCCTCTTTTGCACATAAGGAAGGATTGGTGGTTACTCCATCCAGCACGCCCATTTCATGCGCTTCCCGGATCTGATTGATATTCGCGGTGTCGATAAAAAATTTCATAGATACTAGTCCTTTTTGTAATATGTTAATAATTAACAGGTAAACTTTACTTATGATAAGATAAGTAGCCCTCTTTCCAAAAAAATCCTATTTTAATCGGATATAAAATCAAATTCTCACTCACTTTCAAAACCATTCTGTCATGAGCAATTTTCCAAAAGGATTTATAGTAGGCCTCATATCGGGTTCTGCCGTCGGCTCGCTGATAGCTTTACTCTACGCCCCGGATAAAGGTGCAAACACCCGTGACAAGATCAGCTACCGCCTAAACAGCTATATAGACGAACTGAGTCAGCTCATCGACCGGCTCCAGCATGAAAACAGCTTTGTTTCCGATGCTAAAAAAGAAGGAGACCAGGTGGTCGAAGAGGCTCAAAAGAGAGCTGAAGACTTAATTTCCGAAGCAGAAAAGCTACTGGAAAACATCGGTGACTCCCGAAAGAAGTAGACTGCTCAACCGGTTACTTTATCTCCTGAATTTACAGAATTCCGGCCTTCTGTCAAAGTTGTAAAAAAGCCTGTGACGCCATTGACAGCACAGGCTTTTTTTTCAATACAATTAGTAGCAGAGGTCCGACCCTGTATATGATCGGACCCGGTTGCTGTTACTCTTCATCCTGCTTTGCATCCTGAACAGCAGGACTGTCGGCCCCAAGCTCCTGGAAGACACGGCTTGCTGCTCCAACATCTTCCATATCTTCTTTTGTTCCGACAATGATATCCTGGTACTTGCGAAGTCCCGTACCAGCCGGTACACGATGACCGACCACAACATTTTCCTTCAGGCCCATCAGATTGTCTGCTTTCGCCTCGATGGCTGCTTGGGTAAGGACCTTGGTGGTTTCCTGGAAAGAGGATGCCGACAGCCAGCTTTCGGTAGACAGTGCCGCACGGGTAATCCCGAGAAGAATCGGCTTGGAGATGGCCGGCTCGGCCGGACGCGTTTCCATCTCCTTTTTGTCCTGCATGATCAGTTTTGCATTGATCTCGCGGATTTCCCGGCGCTCGAGCAATGTACCCGGTTGCAAGTCGCTGTCACCGGCATTGGTCACCACAAATTTTCCGATAAGCGAGTCATTGGTCCGGTTCACTTCGAAGCGGTCCACTTTATCACCTTCCAGATACATCGTGTCGCCGGAGTCGGTGATTTCCACTTTCTGCATCATGGTGCGTACAATCGTCTCAATGTGCTTGTCGCTGATCTTCACACCCTGAAGGCGATAGACCTCCTGAATCTCATTTACAAGATAGGACTGCACTGCGAAGGGGCCGAGGATGTTCAGAATATCCTGCGGCATGATGACACCATCGGAAAGCGCCTGACCGGCCTTGACAAAGTCATTTTCCTGAACCAGAATGTGCTTGGCCAGGGAGATGAGATAGGTTTTGCTTTCGGTTCCGTCCTTGCTGGTGACGATCACTTCCTGGGATCCCCGTTTCCGGACGCCCATTTTGACCACACCTTCAATTTCGGATACGGCTGCCGGATCTTTGGGCGGTCGAGCTTCGAACAGTTCGGTGATACGTGGCAAACCTGCCGTAATATCCTTTGACTTCGAAGCAGATGTACGCGGTATCTTGGCCAGTACCTGTCCGGATGAAACCAGCTCACCATGGTCAACAACAACGTGGGCACCAACGGGAAGCGTGGTTTCACGAATCCGCTCACCTTCACCCTTAACAATCACAGTAGGTACAAGGCTTCGGTCACGCGAATCGGTAATCACTTTTTCCTTATGCCCCGTCTGAGAATCGGTTTCATCCCTGTATGTCACACCATGGACGATATCCCGGTACTCAACAGATCCATCCAGCTCGGAGAAGATCAGCGCGTTGTACGGATCCCATTTGCATATCGGGATGCCTTTCGGAACCATGTCACCATCTTCCACAAGCAACTCTGAGCCGTAAGGGATATTATAGGTGATGAGTGTTTTGTCCGTGTCATCCACAATTCTGATTTCACCGGCGCGGCTCAATACAACAGTGGTAATTTCTTCGCCGTCGTCATAATCAACTGCTCTGACGTTCTCGAAGACCACTTTACCTGCAAATTTCGACTTGTGCTGTGATTCTGCCTCAAGACGTGATGCGGTACCACCCACATGGAACGTACGCAGGGTAAGCTGTGTACCCGGTTCACCGATGGATTGTGCGGCGATGACTCCAACCGCTTCACCCACCTGTACCGGTTTGCCGCGGGAGAGATCGCGACCGTAGCACTTGGCGCATACACCCCGTGCTGACTCACAGGTCAGTACCGAACGAATTTCTACTTCTTCGAGAGAAGTTTCTGCCACTTTAGAAGCTATCTTCTCATCGACCATCTCGTTGGATGAGACAATGAGTTCATCCGTGAGCGGATCGTACACATCGTGCATGGAAACACGTCCCAGAACCCGATCTTCCAGACTCTCAACGATATCCTCATTGTCTTTGAGTGCTTGAATCCGGATTCCCCGAAGCGTCCCGCAGTCATTTTCCGTTACAATCAGATCCTGGGAGACATCCACCAGACGGCGAGTCAGGTAACCGGCATCCGCTGTTTTCAAGGCGGTGTCGGCCAGTCCTTTACGGGCACCGTGGGTGGAGATGAAGTATTCCAAAACGGTCAGACCCTCTTTAAAACTGGACAGGATCGGCTGTTCGATAACCTCGTTGCCTGTCTGCAGTGAGCTTTTCTGCGGCTTGGCCATCAGTCCGCGCATACCACCCAGCTGACGTATCTGCTCTTTCGAACCACGGGCTCCGGAATCGGCCATCATGAATACCGGGTTGAAACCGCCCTTATCCTCGGTCAGTGCCTGGAACAGGGTTTCTGAAACACGGTTCGTGGTGCTGGTCCACTTGTCAATTACCTGGTTATACCGCTCGTTGTCCGTGATGAAACCGTTTTCGTAGCGGTCTTGAATCAGACGGACTTCACTCTGGGCCTGGTTGATAAACTCGGCCTTCTCTTTGGGGATCACAATATCTTCCAGGCTGAAGGAAAGACCACCTATCGTAGCATGTTCAAAACCCAAATACTTCATATCATCCAGGAAGCGCGCAGTTCGCATGGTACCAGTTCTTGTAAATACCGCGCCAATGAGGTTGCGAAGCTCTTTTTTACCGAACGTAAGGTTAATAAAACCAAGTTCATTTGGAATGATTTCGTTAAAGAGCACGCGCCCGGTCGTTGTCTTGAAGACCTTTTGAATGGTTTCTTCACCCCGCTTCAGCGTTATGCGCACATTAATCTTGGCATGAAGCGAGACATGATTGCGATCATAGGCAACTTTTACCTCATCGGGTGATGAAAAGGTCTTGCCTTCACCCATGGCACCATCGGCCATTTTTGTGAGATAGTAGATGCCGAGAACCATATCCTGCGAAGGCACTGTGATCGGGCTGCCGTTGGCCGGATTCATGATATTGTGCGATCCGAGCATCAGCACGGAAGCCTCAAGAATGGCATCATGACTCAGTGGCAGGTGGACGGCCATCTGGTCACCGTCAAAGTCAGCGTTGAACGCAGTACATGCGAGGGGGTGCAGACGAATCGCCTTGTCTTCAATGAGTACCGGCTGAAATGCCTGGATACCAAGACGGTGAAGTGTTGGCGCCCTGTTAAGCAGCACAGGATGTCCGTCAATCACTTTTTCGAGCACATCCCAGACTACATCGTCACGGCGATCAACTACCTTCTTGGCACTCTTGACCGTTTTGACATAACCGCGCTCAATGAGCCGGCGAATAATAAACGGCTTATAGAGCTCAACCGCCATCTCCTTGGGCAAGCCGCATTCGTGTAGCTTCAGCTCCGGTCCGACAACAATAACCGAACGGCCCGAATAATCAACACGCTTTCCAAGCAGGTTCTGGCGGAAACGGCCGCTCTTCCCTTTCAGCATGTCACTCAATGACTTGAGCGGACGGTTGTTGCTGCGCACCGCATTCATTTTCCGCGAGTTGTCAAACAGCGAATCAACGGCTTCCTGGAGCATCCGCTTCTCATTGCGAAGGATCACATCGGGCGCTTTGATGTCCATAAGACGCTTCAAACGATTGTTGCGGATGATCACTCGGCGGTACAGGTCGTTCAGGTCGGAGGTCGCAAAACGGCCGCCTTCCAGCGGCACTAACGGCCGCAACTCCGGCGGAATAACAGGAACGACCCTCATTACCATCCACTCCGGACGGTTTTCGCGCTGCTTGTTGGCTGCCCGGAAGGATTCGATAACCTGAAGGCGTTTCAGAAATTTCTTTTTCCGCATGGCGGAGGTCTCGTTTTTAACGGACTCACGGTATTTATATGCGGATTTGTCCAGCTCAATATTTGCCAGCAGCGCCTCAATGGCCTCGGCCCCCATCTTGACGACAAATTTGTCCGGATCGTCATCTTCAATAGAGCGATGATCCTCGGGCAGCTGGCCCATGATGTCATAATACTCCTCTTCAGAGATCATGTCACCAATCTTGTATCCCAGATCGCGTGCCAGTCCCGGCTTCACAATCACAAAATTCTCGTAATAAACAATCTTTTCGAGATTCTTGGATGAGAGACCCAGCAAATAGGCGATCTTGTTGGGCATGGACTTGAAGTACCAGATGTGGACCACCGGTACGCACAGGGTAATATGTCCCATGCGCTCACGGCGCACCGCTTTGCGGGTCACTTCTACACCACAACGGTCACAGATGATACCTTTGTAGCGTATCCGCTTATATTTCCCGCAATGGCACTCCCAGTCCTTGACCGGGCCAAAGATTTTTTCACAGAACAAGCCATCCTTCTCCGGCTTGAATGTGCGGTAGTTAATAGTTTCAGGATTCAGCACTTCCCCGTTCGACCGGGAAAGGATCGATTCGGCCGATGCGAGAGAAATGCGTAAACCCTTGAAATCTTTTGATACTGATTCGCTTTTGGTAAACGGCAAGGAAGTACCTCCGTTAAATTTTAAAAATGTTAAACAGTTCGTTTTCGGTGATTTTGTCAGGCTTGCATTATTCTATGCTGACTTCGAGTCCGAGACCCTGAAGTTCTCTTACAAGCACATTAAAGGACTCCGGAGTGGATCCATCCGGAAGATTTTCACCTTTAACGATGGCCTCGTATACTTTCGAGCGACCTTTTACATCATCACTTTTTACAGTGAGCATTTCTTTCAGAATGTTGGAAGCTCCGTAAGCGTACAGGGCCCAGACCTCCATCTCACCGAGACGCTGGCCACCGAATTGGGCTTTACCGCCCAGCGGCTGCTGTGTGATAAGTGAATAGGGTCCAATCGACCGTGCGTGAATTTTATCCTCAATTAGATGGTTCAGTTTGAGCATATAGATGTAACCAACCGTGGTCATCTGCTGGAAACGCTCGCCGGACTGCCCGTCATACAGATAGGTGCGTCCGTCTAACGGCAGATGTGCTTTTTTCAGCCATCCCTGAATGTCATCATACGTTGCACCGTCAAAAGTCGGTGTTGCAAACTTGACACCCAGCTTCTGGCCGGCCCAGCCCAGGATCGTTTCGTAAATCTGACCCAGGTTCATCCGCGATGGTACACCCAGCGGATTGAGCACAACATCAACCGGTGTTCCATCCTCGAGGAACGGCATGTCTTCGGCCGGGACCACCTTGGCAACAACACCTTTGTTACCGTGGCGTCCCGCCATTTTATCACCTACACCCAGCTTGCGCTTTTTGGCAACATAGATCTTGGCCTTCTGAACGATGCCCGGAGGCAGTTCATCACCAACCTGGATGGAGTATTTTCTTCGTTTCAGATCCGTTTCGTACTGTCTGCGCAGACGCCGGTAGTTTTGCAGAAGCGTGTAGATGTGTCCGTTTACCTTGTCATCCTGGCACCAGGCCTGACGGCTTTTCAGGATCAACGGATCCAAACCATCGAACGTCTGCTTCCGGTATTTTTCACCTTTGGGGATGATTTCATTTCCAAGATGATCAACCACGCCCGGTGAAGTTTTGTCCTTAAGCAGCTTGTACATGCGTTCTGACCATTGTATGTTCAATTTGGACAGCTGCTCGCGATACAATTCGTTTTCCCGCTCCACAAGTTCTTTCTCCTCCTTACGGGAGAGCTGCTCATCCTTCTTGCGGCTGAAAAGCTTGGTTTCGATGACCACACCGGACACACCAGGGGGTGTTTTAAGTGATGCGTCTTTAACATCGCCGGCCTTGTCACCAAAGATGGCCCGCAGAAGCTTCTCTTCCGGCGTCGGATCGGTTTCGCCTTTCGGAGTGATCTTACCGACGATGATATCGCCGGACTTAATCTTCGCACCCACACGAATAATACCATTCTCATCCAGGTTGCGGGTGGCTTCCTCACTCACATTCGGGATCTCCCGAGTCAGTTCTTCTTCACCTCGTTTTGTATCACGAACCTGCTGCTCGAATTCCTGAATGTGGATCGATGTGTAGATATCTTCGGAAACGACGCGCTCACTCACCACGATGGCATCCTCGAAGTTGTAGCCCCTCCAGGGCATAAATGCGACCAGGAGATTCCGCCCCAGGGCAAGTTCTCCGTCCTGGGTTGAACACCCGTCTGCGACAGGTTGTCCTTCAACCACTTTGTCACCGACTCTTACCAGCGGACGCTGATTGGATGTGGTATCCTGGTTGGTTCTTTCGAACTTTCGAAGTTCATATCTGATAATGCCGTCATCAAAGTGAGCCAGCGATTCCAGTTCATCGCGGTCGTAGCGGATATGGACCTCGGTAGCACTGACATATACCACTTCGCCACTACCTTCCGCTACGATAAGGGCTCTGGAGTCTCGGGCTGACCGGTACTCCATACCGGTACCGACTACCGGTGGTTCGGGTCTGAGCAACGGCACAGCCTGTCGCTGCATGTTCGATCCCATGAGCGCCCTGTTGGCATCGTCATGTTCAATAAACGGAACCATACCCGCCGCAACCGACACAATCTGGTTGGGAGAGATGTCCATGTAGTGGACTTCGTCAGGCGTAGCAAGTCCCACATTGCTGTCACGGAAGCGGGAGAAGATCAGATCGTTCTCGAACTTGTTATCCTTATTCAGGATCGCATTAGCCTGCGCAATGACGGTTTCGTCTTCCTGCTCGGCAGCCAGATACTCAATGTTTTTGCTCACCACCCCTTTGCTTACCTTGCGGTAGGGCGTTTCTATGAAACCGAAGTCATTGACCTTGGCATGCACACAGAGCGAGGATATCAGTCCGATATTGGGTCCCTCAGGCGTTTCGATGGGACACAGACGGCCGTAATGCGTGTAATGAACGTCACGCACCTCAAAACCTGCACGCTCCCTGGTCAGGCCGCCCGGACCGAGTGCCGACATGCGGCGTTTGTGGGTCAGCTCCGCCAGCGGGTTGGTCTGGTCCATAAACTGGGATAGCTGGTTCGTGCCAAAAAACGTATTGATGACACTGGATATGGTTCGGGCATTTACCAGGTCCTGCGGTGTAAACTGTTCCGCATCGCGCGAGTTCATGCGCTCACGGATGGTGCGGGTCATTCTGGCAAGTCCCAGGCCAAACTGCTGGGCAAGTTGCTCTCCGACCGTACGCACGCGCCGGTTACTGAGGTGATCGATATCATCCACCTGGGATTTCAGATCCTTAAGTCTGATAAGCTCCTTAATGATGGCAATGATGTCATTCTTGGTAAGGACCTGAAGATCCAGCGGTTCATCAAGATGCAGGCGCTTGTTGAGGCGGTAACGTCCCACTTCGCCAAGGTCGTAGCGTTTGTCACTGAAAAAGAGTCGATCGAGTACCGATCTGGCCGTCTCCATGTCCGGCATGTCACCGGAACGGATCTGCCGATAAACTTCTGCCAGCGCGCTCTCCTCATCAAAACTGGTATCCTTGCGAAGGGTATTGAGAATGACAGATTCCTCGTGATCTTCATCACCTGTCTTCAGCACATGGATCGTGGTTACACCGGCATTTTTGAACGCACTGAAATCCTCATCGGTAATTTCATGATCCCTTGGGAAAAGGATATTACGGCGTCTGGCTTCTGTGACCTCACCGGTTTCATCGTCGACAACCTCTTCGGTTACTTGCTCGACGATATCGGTGGCCAGTTTTCTACCGATAGCATTTTTGAAGGACTTTGCCGTCTTGATATTGACCTCGTCCGACAGGTCGAATATAGTCAGTATCTCATAATCCGTAGCAAATCCGAGTGCACGCAGCAGGGTTGTAACCGGAAGTTTCTTTTTCCTGTCGATGTAAGCCCAGAGCACGTCTCGGATATCTGTTGTAAGTTCAATCCATGATCCCTTGAATGGGATAACCCGGGCGGAGTATAACTGACTTCCGTTGGGATGCAGGGATTGTCCGAAAAATACACCGGGTGAACGGTGCAGCTGGCTTACGATAACTCGTTCGGACCCATTTATAATAAAGGTGCCGCTTTCGGTCATCCATGGCAGATCGCCAAGAAAGACTTCCTGTTCAATAGTTTCACTTGCGTCATCTCCGGGATCCGAAGCGGAAAGACGCAATTTTGCTTTTAGCGGAAGCGCATAGGTTAGACCCCGCTCCTGACACTCCAAGATGGAGTATTTGGGAGTATCCACCGAATAGTAGATAAACTCCAAAATGCTTTGTTCCCGGGTATCCTGAATCGGGAAATGTTCCAGAAAGATTTTCTGCAGGCCTACTTCATCCCGATCTTCGGCGTCAATGTCCCACTGCGTAAAACGGCGGAATGATTCAAGCTGGACATCGAGAAAATCGGTGTAGTCTAATACGTTCTGGGTGCGAGCGAAGGATATGCGTCCGGTATGAGTTTGAATGGCGTTGCTTTTACTCAAGGCTACCTCGTCCTTAGTTTATGGATGTGCGCACACGATTTATAGGAACAACCGTGACATAGGTATTCAAAAATGGATACGGGCTCGCTCATGCGAACCCATAGACACCAATAGCCAATACCGGGCATACCGATATTGGCCTGGTGCTTGTAAAGCGATAAGAAGTCTTATTTAAGTTCGACTTCTGCTCCTGCTTCTGTAAGTTTTTCTTTGATGGATTCAGCTTCAGCTTTGTCAACATCTTCTTTAATGTTGCTGGGTGCTCCATCAACGAGCTCTTTGGCTTCTTTGAGGCCGAGACCCGTGAGGGCGCGTACTTCCTTGATAACTGCAATTTTATTGCCACCTGTTGATTTGAGAACTACGGTAAATTCGGTTTGCTCTTCAGCTGCTTCCCCTGCGGCTTCTGCTGCGGGTGCGGCGGCTGCTGCTGTTGCAGCAGGTTTGATACCGTATTCTTCTTCAAGGACCTGTGCAAGCTCGTTAGCTTCCTTAACGGTCAGGTTTACCAATTGTTCTGCTATTTCTTTGACGTCTGCCATTACTATGTACTCCCGTTTGTTGTTTTGTCAGTTAAAAAAATTCTGTTACTCTTCTTTTTCGGAGATGGTTTTGATCGCACCGGCAATATTGGAGCCTTGCGACTGGAGTCCACCGACAATATTGCTGATTGGGCTGAGGAGCAGACCGATGATATCACCGATGACCTCCTCTTTGGACTTCATTGCTGCAAGCACATCCAGCTGATCTGCCGTATATACAGCATCTTCAATAACCGCAGCCTTGAATTCCGGCTTGCTTCTGTCCTTCAAAAACTTCTTGAGGACTTTAGCCGGCGTTGCAGCATCACCTTTTATAATCGAATAGGCTGTTTCGTTGACTGTGTGATCAACGATACTTTCAAACTTTCCGACTTCGGTCAATGCTCTTCGAAACAAGGTATTGTTGTACACCTTGTATGAAATTTCGTTTTTCCGAAATTCACCCCGCAGATCGTTCAGCTCGGAAACAGACATGCCCTTGAAACTGGTAAGATAGAGGGCGTCCGCGTCTTTGAGCTCTTCGACGAGGTTTTTTACGATTTCTTTTTTTTCCGCTAAAGTAGCCATGGAACGTTACTGTCGTTTTAAGATTGTACAGCTGAGCGGGATATGGGTATGCTAGGTCCCATAGTCGAGCTGATAGAAACACTACGGATGTATACGCCTTTCGCAGAAGCGGGGCGCAATTTAATTACAGTCTTCAGAAATGCCTCGGCATTGTCCCTGAGCTGATCGGGTTCAAAGCTGCTTTTGCCGATTGATGTGTGCAGAATACCGTATTTGTCAACACGGAAATCAATTTTACCTGCCTTCACATCCTTTACAGCATTTGCAACATCCATGGTCACCGTTCCGCTTTTCGGATTGGGCATCAGGCCCCTGGGGCCAAGAACCTTGCCAAGCCGGCCAATTTTACCCATGACATCAGGTGTGGCGACGATAACATCAATGTCGGTCCAGCCTTCCTGTATCTTCTCGATGTAGTCATCAAGTCCGACATGATCGGCACCGGCCTCTTTGGCTTCCTCCTGCTTGGCAGGATTGACCAGTGCCAGCACCCGAATGGTTTTTCCGGTGCCATGCGGCAGCGACACCGTTCCACGGACCATCTGGTCAGCATGCCTGGGATCCACACCCAAACGAATGTCAAGGTCTATGGAGGCATCAAACTTCGAAACCGAAGTTTTCTTTGCCAGCTCGGCAGCTTCGGCGAGGCTGTATTCCTTGCCTGCCTCTATAAGCTTTTGAGCTTCAATGTATTTTTTTCCTCTTTTGGGCATATGTTAAACCTGCAAATGGTTACTTTTTTCGATCAACTCTGAGACCCATGCTCCTGGCCGTTCCGGCTATCATTTCGGCAGCATGATCAATATCAAAGGCATTCAGATCTTTCATTTTTACTTCTGCGATTTCCTTGCACTTGCTCCAGCCGACTGTTCCAACCTTTATCTTGTTGGGTTCTCCGGAACCGGACTTTAGCTTGATCGCCTGCTTGAGCAGTACCGCGGCCGGAGGTGTCTTTGTCTCAAATGTAAAGGACTTGTCCTGATACACCGTAATAACAACCGGCGTAAGCGTACCCGTGTTCTGCTGGGTACGTGCATTGAATGCCTTGCAGAACTCCATGATATTGACACCGGCCTGACCCAGAGCAGGACCTACCGGAGGAGCAGGGTTGGCCTGTCCACCCATGATCTGCAATTTAATTACTTTGATTACTTTCTTAGCCATATTTCAATTAACCTTCTTCTGTTGCATCACACCTTTCCGGTCAGGATGCTGTTTGAGTGCCATTTACAAATCAGGCTTCGGGATCCACCTGGTTCACATCCACTTCCACCGGTGTTCGCCGGCCGAAGATGCTTACCAGAACCCGCAATTTCAGTTTGTCAGGATACACTTCCTCGACCGTGCCGTCAAAATCCTTGAAGGGTCCGTCGATCACCTTAACCAGATCCCCTTTCTTGAACGGAATTTCGACAAGGCTTGCGGTGTCATCCTGACTTTTAGCTGTTCTGCCCAGGATCCGGTCCACCTCTTCCTGCTTCAGGGGTGTCGGACGGACACTGGATTTATCATTTTTAAGAAACCCGATGACCGATGGTGCATTTGAAATCAGGTTATTGACGGAATCATCAAAAACTGCTTCCAAAAGGATATAACCCGGAAAGAAGTTCTTCTCTCTTGTCCGTTTTTTGCCGGACCGGATTTCGATAACCGTTTCACTCGGAATCAGTATTTCCTTTATCCTGTCCTCGAAGCCCTGAAGCTCAATTTCCCTTTGCAGGTACTCTTTCACCTTTTTCTCATGGCCTGAGAAACAGCGTACGACATACCAGTTCCGTTGCTGATTTTCCATGTTAACCAAAGATCAATTCAAGTACAGTGCTGTAGACGCGGTCAACTCCAAAAATGAACAATGATACTATGATGGAGAAAATCACGACGATAACCGTACTGTCGATGAGTTCTTGTTGTGTAGGCCAGGAGACTTTACTCATCTCCTTTTTTACACTTTGAAAATATTCTGTGATTTTGTTCATAAGTTTCTTTATACCTGTCGGAGTAGCACGGGTGGAGGGACTCGAACCCCCAACCTACGGTTTTGGAGACCGTTGCTCTGCCAATTGAGCTACACCCGTACAAACCTTACAGAGCCTGCACGTGAGTTCCCGGACAGCTTATCAGTCCAGAATTTTACTTACAACGCCGGCACCTACCGTCCGTCCGCCTTCACGGATGGCAAACCGAAGTCCTTCTTCCATGGCTACCGGCTGGATCAGATTCACTTCCATGGCTACGTTGTC
>SLLP01000209.1 GCA_007133995.1 Balneolales bacterium | reverse complement strand
GTATCACCTGTGTTATCCCATCGGGCCTGAATCGACTGTATGGGCAACTCTTTTCCCGAAAGTCCGAACATGCCGAACATCAGACCGTACTGTTCTGTGAGTGTGGTAGAGGGATACCACCGAATATCACCCAAATAGACAGACGTTTCCCCGGGCAAAGTAAAAGGATGGCGGTCCCGCTGTGAATCGTCAAATGACACAGTACTTGAGACCGATAGTGTATCCATTGAAAATCCACCCAGTTTTCCCGGTAGCGGCAACCGGGCTAACTCATGCGTTGAAGCGTAAAGCATGTAGCTCAGATTCCAGGATTCGGGATGTGAGGGCCAGCCATGGTCGCCGTAACTCAAATCGCCGGAAGTTCGCAGGGAAATACCGTGTGTTTGGATACGAAGTGAGCTGAGTTTTGTGGTTTTGCTTTCGGCCAGGTAACGAATCTGAAGTGATAGCTTCTCAATGTTCTCCGGGAAAAAATAGCCGGAGAATACAGGCAATGACATGAGCTGTTCCGGTATCTGCTCATGGAATCTGATATCATCCATGCTCAAGCTGATGCGATGATTGTCTTGGGGCGGCCGGCTGCTCTCTGTGATACGAAGAAGTTCGTCCAGGCGACCGTTATAGTACAGACTCAGGCTGCCGGTCATCATACTTTCTCCAAAAAGCCACTGAAAGGGGTCGTTGTCACGTTGCATTATAGCTGGTATGCCGGTAGGAGAATCATGAAATTCAAGATCTTCCATCATGATACGGAATGACTGGATTTGTGCCAGTGGTTCTCTGGAGCCCTTACGCAGCACCCTCCAGATGTCGGCATGGGTAAGTGATCCGGAAACTCTGCTCACTTCGATCCGGTTTCCACGATGGCGAAAGATGAAGTTTTTTATTGTAAGTGACCCAAAAGCGGGATTGATCGTCAATTTGTCATATCGGTATTCCACCTGATCGTCCTTTGAAGCGAGACGGTCAAACTCTTTTGTCACCAGCCCGGCGAGATAACGTCCGCCGGCCCAGTTCAGAAAAAACAGCAATCCGAACAGCAAAAGAACTATGAGGATTAGCTTGGTTCTCATATCAGAACGTCTGGCCATTATATTGATAAGAAAGAAAACCGGCAAGAAAACAACAGGGAAAGTACTGAGCTACTGTTCAGAGTCACCTTACAAGGAGAGAGCTCTCTTTGCGATTTCACTGCTGGAAATTTGAAATTCTTTGCTATTTACCATGTCACGGAAGGTGAACAGATTGGTTTGGAGCTCCTGTTCGCCGATAATAACTGCAAAACGGGCCTGCTGACGATTGGCATCCTTCATCTGTGCCTTTAGAGAGCGGCCGGAATAATCCATAGTACAAACCAGACCGTTATTTCGCAACTCCGGCATTTTTTCCAGTGCCCAGCGTGCTGCTTCCTCTCCCCGGGTGACAAAGTAGATGTCGGGGCCGGATGGATCGGCAAGGCGTATTCCCAGGGCTTCGCAGGCGATCATGAGCCGCTCTATGCCGCAGGCAAAGCCGACTGCGGGTGTAGGTGGACCACCCACCTCCTCTATCAAAAGATCGTAGCGGCCACCACCGCCGAGGGCATCCTGTGACCCCAGATCCGGACTGGTGAGCTCGAAAGCGGTCTCGGTGTAGTAATCCAGGCCGCGCACCAGGAACGGATCCACTTCATACGGAATGCCCATTATGTCGAGCAGTTGCCGTACGGACTCAAAATGTGTGCGGGAGCTTTCGCTCAAAAAGTCAGTGATGACAGGGGCACCGGATATCAGCGGCTGATCCTGTTCTTCTTTGGAGTCGAGTATGCGCATGGGGTTTGTTTCCAGCCGGTTGCGTGAAATCTCGCTGAGCTGATCCGTGAGAGGTTTAAAATATCCGTGCAGTGCTTTGCGGTATGCTTCGCGCGATTCGGGATCGCCAACGGAATTCAGTTTAAGAGTGGTGTTGACAATGCCGATCTGGCGGTAGATTTCTGCCATGAATGAGATAATTTCCACATCGGCAATAGCTCCTGTTGCACCGATCAGTTCGGCGCCGAACTGATGGAACTGGCGCTGTCGCCCCTTTTGCGGCCGTTCGGCGCGAAAGAACGGGCCGATATAATAAAGGCGCTGGGTACCGCCGCGCTGGGCAAGATGGTGCTGGATAAAAGCCCGGGCTACCGGTGCCGTTCCCTCTGGTCGAAGCACATAATGGTCCTCGCCCCGATTAAATGTAAACATCTCCTTGCTTACAATATCTGTCAGCTGCCCGACCCCCCGGGCGATGAGTTCGGTCTGTTCAAGGACGGGTGTACGGATTTCCTGAAAATGATACAAACGGGCCGTTTCATGTATGGCCGCTTCCAGTGCCTGCCACTGTTCGATTTCGCCGGGCAGGAGATCCGTCATTCCGTGATGTGTTATGTACGTCTTTTTGCTCATGCGTATTCAGCGGGTTGTTACGGTATTCAATAATCAATTCCTGTTGCAGCCAGTGAAGACTGGCACAAAGATAAGGCTATCAGGGCACATTTCCTTTTTTGCCGACGTTCCGGTCTTGATGTTTATGACGATTCCCAGCAGTTTATGAAGAAGATTCGTTTTGAATGATAATGTCTTGCAGTTCGCAACGATGATTTTCATCGCGAGGTGTTCATTTGATCTTTGTGATGATCATTTGCTGCCTCGCCTGAAAAAGGCGGATACCATTTGGCGAATAAACTCCTGCAGATCTTCGGAAAGATTCATCAGAAAGATACCGATAACGACAATGGCGGCAGCGATCGCCGATTTGACCATAAGATCAGCAATCCATAAAGGAATCTGCGGCAAGCCCCAGGCCACCAGCAGGGCAATAACAAGCAGTGCCAGCCCCAGAAATGTTTTCTTGCTGAAAGGATGGATGCCATACCGGTACTGTACATACATGACATAGGCCGTGTTGTGAATGAATACCGATAATGCTGTTGCAATAGCTGCTCCCGTTATCCCGAAAATTGGAATAAAGATGAGATTGGTGCCGATGGTGAGAAGCACCAGCAGGATGGTTGCGTACAGGTCAAAACGGTACCATGGGGAAGTACGGATAATCGATGCATTGAGCCCGGCAGTCATGTCGATCATCTTTGCCAGGCCAATGAAAAGAAACACGTAAACACCAGCATGGTACTCCTCCGGAAGAAACTGGTAGACATGGTCGAGATTGACCCCGATGATGATGAAAATCAGTCCGCCCACAAGCAGCTGATTGATCGAGCTCTTGGAGTAGATGATGTCGATGGTGGCCATGTCATTCTTGTACTGGGCTTCAGCAATGAGCGGCTGCGAGATCTTCATAAGCGCCTTGGACGGGATCTTGATCATACTGGCGAGGTAGAAGCTCACGGCATAGACTGCGGTCTCGGCAAGGCTGGTCATTCCACCCACCATCAGCATGTCAATATTGCCGAGTGCCATGGCGGTAACACTGCCCAGAATTGCAAATGCGGCATATTCGGCCATGCTGCGGAAGCGTGCACGGGTGAGATTGCTGAAGTCCGGTATTACAAAAAGCTGGCCGCGCAAACCGATGTAAATCAGCATTAGCAGTGTCTGCAGTCCGAAAGTGCCGACAAACATCCACATGAACATGCCAAACGGCATCCACCCGAAATAGTAAAGCAGCACCACGGCCGTTTGAAACAGCCTGAGCAATACATCCTGGAAAAAAGTTGCCACAACGGTGTCGAACAGGGAGCGGATGTAGCTTTCGAGGATGTGGAAATACAGGATGAAGAACAGCAGCGGAAACAGAAGCAGATAGTAGTCGCCGAACAGTGCACTGTCATCGGCGTAGAACGCGATCAGCGGCGACCGGAAGATCCAGCCGGCCAGGCTGAGCAACAGAAATCCGGCCAGCGGAATGACCGCTGCCAGGAAGAGGTAACCGTAATGACGGCGACCGGGGTTGCGGAACAGGGGAAAATAACGGATCGTCACATTGCCCATGCCCAGACTCGCAACCTGGGCGCCGATGATGCCGAT
>SLLP01000011.1 GCA_007133995.1 Balneolales bacterium | reverse complement strand
CTTGACCGCATCGAAAAATACATCTCCTTCGGTATCGGGCAGACCAACCCGGACGCCCCGCGCGATCATCCCATTTTCGACAGTGACGACTGGGAGGCATACGAGCCGGCCTCCCTGCGGGGCGAACTGAAGAAACTGGGGCGTGACCAGCTCGGTACCGTTGGCGCCGGAAATCATTACGTGGACATCTTTGCCGATGAACAGGGCCGCATCTGGGTGGGCGTCCATTTCGGAAGTCGCGGGCTGGGACACAAAACCGCAACCGGATTCATCAACCTGTCACAGGATCGGCCCTGGAATGTGCGCGCAGTGGAAAAAGAGGTTCTTTTGGATATCGACAGCGATCTTGGCGAGCGGTATTACCGCGCCATGCGGCTGTGCGGCGCCTATGCATGGGCCGGGCGCGAGTGGGTGTGTGAGTATGTGGCAAAGCTTGCCGGTACCGAAATCGTCGAACGCGTCCACAATCATCACAACTATGCGTGGAAAGAGCAGCACCCGGATCCGGGATCTCTGAAAAAAGATTTGGCAGATAAGGCCCCAGAGGAGCAAAAAAAGGGAAAGGATGGCGGCAAAAACACGTCCCGCAAAACCATACTGCGCGACTACCTGGTCATCCGCAAGGGAGCGACCCCCGCATTCCCGGGCCAGCGTAGTTTTGTCGGCGGAAGCATGGGCGATCCCTCGGTGATCCTGGAAGGGATTGATAGCCCCGAAAGCAAGAGGGCGCTCTATTCAACCATTCACGGAGCGGGACGCGTCATGTCGCGGACCAAGGCTGCCGGCAAATACCGCGGCCGGGGGAAAAAGCGCAAGCAGATCCGGGCCGGCGAGGTGACCCCGAAGATGATGCAGGAGTGGCTTAAGAAAAAGGGCGTCAAGCTGCGCGGCGGCGGGCTGGACGAATCCCCCCATGCCTACCGCCGTCTCACAGATGTGCTCAACGCACATCAGAATACCATCGAAATCCACTATTGGCTTCAGCCCCTCGGTGTTGTGATGGCGGGTCCGGATATCTACGATCCGTTCCGTGATTAAACGACTTGATTAACATCCCATTTTCTTGTACCTATTGTGTTTTCACAACATACATGCCTGATTCACTATGCCTGTACTGGCCATTCTGGTGGGAACCATAGCCATACTACTGAGCGCTTACCGCTTCTATGGTTCGTTTATTGCACGCAAACTGGGTGTGGACAACAGCAATATCACCCCGGCCCACTCACAAAAAGACGGGATTGACTACGTTCCCAGCAACCGCTTTGTAGTTCTCGGACACCACTTCGCTTCCATCGCAGGAGCCGGTCCTATTGTCGGTCCTGTCATTGCTGTTTCTTTTGGATGGATGCCCGCCCTGACCTGGATCATCGTCGGCGGAATCTTTTTCGGTGCCGTCCACGACATCACATCCATGACCGCCTCCCTCAGACATCGCGGAAAGTCAATCGGCGAAATCATTCAGCAGTACATCGGTGATTCCGGTAAGAAACTTTTCCTGATTTTCGCTTTTGCTACACTGTTGCTGGTGATTGCCGTATTTATGGATATTGTTGCCCGAACGTTTGTCACCGTTCCATCCGCCGCATCCGCATCCGTATTTTTCATTTTACTGGCCCTTCTGTTCGGTTTCGTTATAAACCGGCTGGTCTTTCCCCTCTGGATCAGCACGGTTTTTGGCGTGGGGCTTCTCTATTTTTTCGTTTATCTGGGTGAGTTGATTCCATTTCAGATCAGTTACGCAGTATGGATTGCCATTCTGGCCGGCTACATTTTTATGGCAGCCGTAACACCTGTATCGGTACTGCTTCAGCCCCGCGATTTCCTCAACTCCTTCCTGCTTTACGGAATGATCCTGTTCGGTGTGATTGGGGTTCTAATCGGAAACCCCCGGATTCAGATGACATCAAGCATCCAGTTCCAGGTTGAACACCTCGGATATCTGTTTCCTGTCCTGTTTGTCACCATTGCATGTGGAGCCATATCGGGGTTCCACTCGCTTGTCGCTTCCGGCACCACCTCCAAGCAAATTAACAGGGAGGAGGATGTGAAAATCATCGGTTTCGGAGGCATGCTGATCGAGACCCTGCTCGCTGTCATGGCCGTGATGGCCGTTGCTGTTATGACACGCGGCGATTACGTCTTGCGGCTAGCCGACGCGGGTCCGGTTACCCTCTTTGCAGAAGGACTGGGTGGATTTATCTCTTCCCTGGGGATACCGGTGGCCGTCGCCATCTCCTTCGTTGCCCTCACCGTATCGGCCTTTGCTCTCACCACCCTTGATACCTGCACAAGGCTGGCCCGTTTCATCATCCAGGAATATGCCGAAGATCTGCCGGTACATCGCGCCAGACCGCTGCTCCAAAACCGGTTTCTGGCCACGATCCTGATTGTTGTGATGAGTAGTTTGCTACTGCTTACAGGACAATTTGATCAGCTATGGCCGATTTTTGGTTCTGCCAACCAACTGCTTGCTGCACTTGCCCTGCTCGCTGTTACGGTTTGGCTGGCAAAAATGAATGTGAACCCCTTCTTCACAGTCATTCCGATGATTTTCATGTTTTCTGTGACGCTGCTGTCGCTGCTTGTTTTCGCATGGAACCAATTCCAACAGAATGCCTGGTTCCTGAGTATTCTTTCGGTATCTCTGTTTTTGCTGGCTGTGGTGCTTGTGGTAATGGCCCGCAACAGCCTGCACAAGTTTTACGCTGATGAAAAAAACAGGCAAACGAAAGCGGGCATAAAAACCGTTTCACCTTCATGAATCGGCTAAAAAAAATATTTTCCATGGTTCGTGAACCGGCCAATGCCTACACGCACCTTGCCGGAGCGCTGCTCTCCGTGCTCGGACTTGTGCTGCTTATCCATAAATCCGTTCTGTATGGACAGCCGGTTCATATCGTCGCTTTCTCCATTTTCGGAAGCAGCATGGTTTTGCTCTACCTCGCCAGCACCCTGTATCATATGCTCTCCATCTCCGAAAAAGGGATCCGCATTCTGCGACGAATTGATCATATCATGATCTACATCCTCATTGCAGGTACGTACACTCCCGTAACACTTATCGTACTGGAAGGTTTTGCCGGATGGGCACTTTTCACCACCGTCTGGTCCATTGCGGTTCTTGGCGTGCTTTTCAAGGTCGTATGGTTCCATGCGCCCAAATGGATCTCCCTGGTGCTCTATCTGGCCATGGGCTGGATGGCATTGATCGCCTTCCCTGAATTATGGCGCGTATTTTCGATGAGCGCCTTGCTGTGGCTTCTAATGGGTGGCCTCGCCTATACCGCAGGTGCTATCATCTACGGATTCAAATGGCCCAATCCATCACCAAAGTATTTTAATTTTCACGCGATTTGGCATATCATGGTGATGGCCGGAAGTTTCTGCTTTTTCTGGCTGATGTATCAGTATGTGATCTATTACTGATGTCCTGATCTTTTTATTTTGCGTTACTATGGTGAAGTGCCAGACAATCCGCCCCCCCGCACGATGCATAATCCCACTCCTCCTGATGTTTTTTTTCATTGGGAGCAGTGCGTTCGCACAGATTTATGACAACATTTACAGGCCGCGCCAGCCCGAGTGGCAGCAGCTCGATACACCGCATTTTCGCATCATCTTCCAGCAGGGAGAAGAATCCGCAGCGCTTCAGACAGGGTATCTCCTGGAGGATCAGTATTCCATTGTACAGTCGCTTGTCGGAGGATCTCTAAGTGGATTGCCGGTTGTACTGAATGGCCAGAACGACTTGTCCAACGGCTATGTAACCACACAAAATTTCCGAATTGAGGTTGAAATACCAAGAATCAAGGGCAAGACCATGAATCCGCTTGACGGAAGCTGGCTCAACACGGTTATGCCCCACGAACTGGTCCATGCGCTGCACCTGAATGTGATCCCGACTTTCGGAGTAAGCGGCCTCTTGCGTCCGTTTTCACCTGACCTGGCCCGCTCCCTACATCTTGCCGCTCCCCTTGGCATGATTGAGGGTATCGCTGTATTTCATGAATCCCACCGTCAGTATGGCCTCAGCGGAAGGGGAAACCATCCCTTTTT
>SLLP01000059.1 GCA_007133995.1 Balneolales bacterium | reverse complement strand
TGGTGTAGGGGACGATCATCAGGGCAAGGACGATGGTGGCGGTTGCCATGCCGTATCCCATCGGATTTCCGAGTATGGGAAGCAGGGCGGGATGATTTGCCTCTGCCCAGGTGAAGATGGGGAGGTATACGGTGTCTCTGAGCCAGGGGGCGAGCACAAAGATACCCCAAATACCGATAACGACGCTTGGAATGGCTGCTATCAGCTGAACAAGGTTGTCAATAATACCGGCAAGCCAGCGTGGCGCATACTCGGCTGTGAATATGGCAACGGCAATGGCAGGAAAAAAAGAAAGTAACAGCGCCGCCACACTGGTGACGACGGTTCCAAATAGAAACGGAAGTGCTCCAAATGCCAGCTGAACAGCAGGGTCCCATGTTGTACCACTGACAAAGCTGAAAAAACCGAATTGTCGTATCGCCAAGCTTCCCTCTCCGTAAAGTACCACTGCCATGGCAATGGCCAGGGCAATGATGCTAATGCCAAGACCGACAACCACAACCGAAAAAATCCGGTCGCCCAGCCATCGGTACAGTGCCGACGGCGGACGAAGTAGAATCGCCCTGATTTCTTTCGAGTCATTATTGTCGTTTGGGTCAGGTTTGTTTTCAGAACTCATTACGTGACCTGCATGTTATTTCATTGACAGAAGAGGGTGATTCTCCAGGATCTCCTGCCCGATCAACTCGCCTCTCCACTTGAGCCGGCGAATCATGGCGAAGTTCTTCTCCACGGCAGCATCCGGCAGACGTGCAAAGCCAAGTGATTCAGACTTCTCCTGCGCATCGGTGATGCTCCAGATCAGGAATTTGATGAGCTCTTCTGCTTCTCCGCGATTACTGATGGCATTGTTGGCATCCAGGTTCTCGTACACCAGCATCCAGGCAAACCCGGCGATGGGATAGCCGTATTCGGCCGGTGTGTTGGTGAACAGGATTCGGGTGTCTTCGGGTAGCTTTATGTTGGCCGCTTCGGTCGTTGCTTCAAAGCTGGGCTCAATAATGTTGCCGGAGGAGTTGATCACGGAACCATAAGACATGTTGCTCAGCAGCGCATAGGTAAAACTGTTGTAGCCGATGGCACCGATGGTGTTTTGAACAGCTCCGGCGACACCTTCGTTGCCGTTTCCACCGATACCGGTGGGCCAGTTTACGCTGGTGGCAAAACCGATCTGGTTGCGCCATCGATCGGAAACTCTGCTCAGAAAGCTGGTCCATACATTTGTGGTGCCCGATCCGTCGGAGCGATGCACGACGGTAATCGGGCGGTCCGGAAGGTAAACATCCGGATTCAGTTCCGCAATTCGCGGATGATTCCACCGGGTGATGTCTCCCATGAAAATGTCAACCAGAAGCTGTCCGTCAAATACCAGTCCGGATTCAATGCCGGGCAGGTTGTATGTGGGAACAACATCAGCCAGGGTGATGGGCATGTTGAAAGCTTTGCCTCCTGTAGCCTGTTCAACATTCCTCATTACCTCATCGGAGAGGAAGGCCTCACTCATGCCGAACATCACGGTTTGTTCCATAAACTGGCGGATGCCGCCGCCGGAACCGATCGACTGGTAGTTTACTGTAACCCGATTTCGTGTCAGATCGCGGTAATCATCAGCCATGGCTGTAATCAGAGGTGCGGGGAATGTTGCGCCAGCGCCCAGAATATCTACCCTGTCGCCAGATCCGCGTTGTCGTATTTCACCCGGGGTGTTCCCGTTGCCATTTCCACAGGAGATCGCAACGAAGGCGATCAAAGCTACAGTAAAAATCGGTTGTACTTTTTTCATCTGTTGGTTTCTAATTGGATATTATGGTCAAATAGATTGTCCGCCATACTGTTCAAGCCGATCTGTTTTGATGCAAATAGATTTGAAATTGCTCGTATCTGCATGTTGTCGCACTCTGCACCCGGACATTCAAAGTTTATGGATGGTTTGTTACTTGTTCATTACCTGATTGTTACGGAATTGTTAAGATTTTTTCGGAACAGGTTACATGCAATTGGCTCTTTTGATACCAAATGCGGTTTCCGCTAATTACTGTTTACATTTCGTTAATCTCTCCTTTACACAAATCCCGTAATTCCGTTGCAATCTGTTTGGATGTTCCGAAGCCATGTGCGTATCTTTAGATCGCTTTGAAACATATTAAATGGGCGTAAGCGTGTTGATATCAGTTAGTGATCTGTTTCATCCCGATAAAGAAACCATGCATGCCGGCAGGGGAGTGTTGGAATATGGCTTCTTCACTGGCGTCATGGCTGCCATAGTGGTATTAAGTGAGCCGGCATGACCTATACACTATTTGATTTTCTTCAGTTGATTGGATCCCTCGGTATTTTCATCTACGGGATGAAAATTTTCAGTGAGGGGTTGCAGAAGATAGCCGGAAACAAGCTTCGGGGAATTCTCAAGGGGATGACGACCAACCGGGTGACCGGTATCGCGACCGGCTTTGCCGCCACGACCGTCACACAGTCATCAACAACGACTACGGTCATGGTCGTCAGTTTTGTGAATGCGGGCCTGCTCACCTTCCTGGAATCAACCGGTGTGATTATGGGGGCCAATATCGGCACTACAGTGACTGCATGGATGGTCTCGGTTTTTGGTTTCCGATTCCAGATCACTCCGATCGCCGTAAGTCTCATCGGCATCTTTTTCCCCTTTCTTTTCGTCCGCAATAACAAACTCAAGCATCTGGCCGAGGCGATGATCGGCTTTGGGATCCTGTTCATTGGTCTGGAATTTATCAAGGATTCTGTGCCCGACATACAGGAGAATCCACAGATACTGGCATTTCTCGATCGATTCACTGATTATGGCCTTGGCTCAACACTGATATTTGTCCTCGTGGGAACCATATTGACGCTGGTCACCCAGTCATCCAGTGCGGCCACGACCATTACCCTGGTGATGCTTGCCCAGGGCTGGATCACTTTTCCCATTGCCGCCGCCATGATTCTGGGAGAGAACATTGGAACGACGGTGACGGCAAATATCGCTTCACTTATCGGCAATGTCCACGCCAAACGGGCAGCCCGGTTTCACTTTTTTTTCAATGTGATCGGTGTGCTATGGATGCTTGCGCTGATGCCCATATTTCTGAAATTTGTGGATTTCATGATCATCAACTTTACACCGGCGCATTTGTCGGTTCTGGACGATTCTCCGGAGGCGCGGATCAATGCCACATTGGGACTCTCTCTGTTCCATACCACATTCAATGTGTTGAATGTCGCACTACTGTTTGGGTTTGTACCCTGGCTTATCAGACTGGTGACCTGGCTGCAGCCATCACGCGGCACCGAAGATGAGCAGAAACGACTGACCTACATCAGCGGCGGACTAATGCCGACGGCAGAACTCTCCATAGCCGAGGCGTACAAAGAGGTGGAGCAGCTTGCAAGAATCACCGAGAAGATCAGTTACAGCACGTACGGCCTGTTTTTCAAGGATAAGGATAAACGGCAGAAGTTTTTGGACAAGATCAAGACCAGAGAAGAGGTAACGGACAAGATAGAGCTGGAGGTTGCCCAGTATCTGACCAACGTATCGGAATTCAACCTTTCCAGGACATCATCACGCAGGGTTCGGAGCATGCTGCGAATGACGAACGACCTGGAGCGGATTGCCGACATCTACTATCAGATTTCGAGGACATTTGACCGCATGGATTACGAGGATCTGTCTCTGCCCGAAAGTGCGATGGAGGAGATAAAGGATATGATGCAGCTAGTCCAGGATGCCCTTCAGTTGATGCGGGAGAACATGACTGGCGAGTATGGCGATGTGGACATGAAAGAAGCGCAGCTTATGGAGATGAAAATAGATGCGCTTCGCGATGAACTCCGCGAGTCCCATTATGCACGACTTGAGCGTGGTGAGTACACCGCGAAGGTGGGCATCTATTATCTCGATTTCATCAACCGGCTGGAAAAGATCGGTGACCACATCCTGAATGTCAACGAGGCCTCCGCCGGACTGAAGTAGCAAGATACAGCATTCCGGAGCTGCTTTGCCGGCTCATTGTGAGCCGGCAAAGCAGATTCCAAATATCAGAACCGGAACAGAGCTGCGACC